>DOFS01000492.1 GCA_003523945.1 Nitrospiraceae bacterium
ACCCTCTTTACCGACAAGGAGTTACTTCCCTTCTCCTTATCCGATCTGGCGGATCAGCTCGGTTCATCCATCCCAACGACCTTTAAGCGACAGTCTCCCTTTCTCACCCATCCTGTTTTTCATGATTATCATTCCGAGCACGAATTGCTCAGATATATGTATCTACTACAATCCAAAGACCTCTCACTCGTCCATTCCATGATTCCATTGGGATCATGCACGATGAAACTCAATGCGACGGCGGAGATGGTTCCTGTGACATGGCCGGAATTCAGTCGGCTACACCCTTTTGCCCCCAGCAACCAGGCGCAAGGGTATCAGTCGCTGTTTCAGCAATTGGAAGCATGGCTCGCCGAGATCACCGGGTTTGAGGCTGTTTCACTTCAACCCAACGCCGGTTCTCAAGGGGAATATGCCGGATTGATGGTCATTCGGGCCTATCAAGAGGAGCGGGGGCAAGAACAACGGAATATTTGTCTCATTCCGGTATCGGCTCACGGGACCAACCCTGCGAGTGCCGTTATCGCCGGATTGAAGGTCGTTCCTGTCGCCTGTGATAACCATGGAAACATCGACCTTCATGATTTGGAAGCAAAGTCTGCCCAATACCATGACACCTTGGCCTGTTTAATGGTGACATACCCATCGACCCATGGCGTGTTTGAAGAAAGCATTCGCAAGGTCTGTGAAATTGTCCATGCTCATGAAGGTCAGGTGTATTTGGATGGCGCTAATATGAACGCCATGGTCGGCCTGGTCCGCCCGGGGGCGATTGGCGCCGATGTGTGCCATCTCAATCTGCATAAAACTTTTTGCATCCCACACGGTGGAGGAGGTCCAGGGATGGGCCCCATTGCCGTCGCACCTCACTTGGCCCCCTTTCTACCAGGTCATCCCTTGGGGCAAGTGGGAGGATCAAAAGGCATCGGGCCCATCGCCGCTGCTCCATATGGCAGCCCAAATATTCTTCCTATCTCGTGGGTCTTCATCAAACTCATGGGCAGTGAGGGACTGACAAAAGCCACGCAAGTGGCCATCTTAAATGCCAACTATATGGCCAGCCGATTGATTAAATATTATCCTGTGCTTTTTACCGGGAAAAACGGCATGGCGGCTCACGAATTTATCTTAGACCTGCGACCTTTCAAAAAATCCGCAGAGGTAGAAGTCGAAGATGTGGCCAAACGGCTCATGGACTTTGGATTCCATGCTCCCACGATTTCGTGGCCGGTCCCCGGAACCCTGATGATCGAGCCGACCGAAAGTGAATCCAAGGTGGAATTAGACCGGTATTGCGACGCACTCATCCTGATCCGCCAGGAAATTGCCGAGATTGAGGAGGGACACCTCCCTCGCGACAATAATCCCTTAAAACATGCGCCTCATACTATTGAGGTCATCGCCCAATCCGAATGGCCACACCCCTATACCCGCGAAACCGCTGCATTTCCAGCTCCCTGGTTACGGCAGCATAAATTTTGGCCATCCGTATCCAGAATCGATAACGTTTATGGAGATAGAAATTTGGTCTGTACCTGTCCACCCATGGAATCCTATCCTTCCTAAATCACTGGCTTGCCATACGAGAACTCCATCTAGTCTCTCTCCCTATAACTAACCAGGCCTAGTCATTTGAAGACCTCCGGCCCCCACAACCTGTTGATCGGCATGCTGCTTGGGATTTCCACAGGTGTCCTGCTGGGAGGTCTTTTCCCGTCCTTTGGATTGGGCATCCAATTCCTGGGTGATCTATTTCTTCAGGCGTTATTTGCTCTTGTCGTGCCATTGGTAGTGAGTTCCATGATTGTGGGAATCGCCAGTTTGGGTGATGTTCGACAATTGGGACCTCTCGGGATTCGAACCGTGCTGTTCTTCATGACCACCACGGGCCTGGCCGTCTTGGTCGGATTGATCCTGGTGATTGTTCTTCATCCCGGGGTGCCACTAGAGCAACTACCCAACGGAACCGCCCCGGCTCCGCCATCGGAAGTTTCCTTACAGATGAAGGACCAACCAACCTCCCTCGTTGAGCTGTTCAAAACTATTCTGACCAGCTTAGTGCCAAAAAACCTGTTTGCCGCTATGGCGGAAACGCAAATCTTACCGTTGATTGTCTTCGCGCTAATTTTTGGTGGCGTCCTTACCACCATCGGAGAAAAGGGCATCCTGGTCATTCGCTTATTCGAAGGAATAAACGATGCCATGATGGCCATCGTCCATCTACTGATGTGGGTGGCACCGGTGGGAATCGGAGCCTTGATTGCAGGGCGATTGGGAGAGGCAGGTGGATTTTCAGGTTTTTGGCCCCAGCTCTCCAGCCTGGGCACCTATGTCGCTACGGTACTTATCGCCCTCGGCATTCATGGGTTCTTGATCCTTCCCTTGGCATTACGAATATTGGGAAAGCAATCGGTTCCTTCCTATGCGAAAGCGATGACCACGCCGCTCATGACCGCCTTCTCGACAAGTTCGAGTTCGGCCACCCTCCCTTTGACGATGGAAAGTCTGATCGAAGAAGCCGGGGTGTCCCGACGTGTGGTAAGTTTTGTGGTCCCACTGGGCGCCACGATCAACATGAATGGGACCGCCCTCTATGAAGCGGTCGCAGCCATGTTTATCGCACAGACCTATGGCATCGAGTTGGGATTGGGTGAAACGCTTATCGTCCTGATCACCGCGACACTCTCCGCCATTGGCGCAGCTGGAATCCCGGAAGCGGGTCTGGTCACCATGGTCATCGTCCTGAAAGCCGTGGATCTGCCCATTGAAGGGATTTCACTGATTTTGGTGGTGGACTGGTTTCTGGATCGCTGCCGAACCGCCGTGAATGTCTGGGGAGATGCCGTCGGGGCCGCAGTAGTTGATCGCTGGGAATCTGGTACTAAGACATAATTTTTTCTCCTTGCCCGTCTAAACTTCGCCTTTGAACCTTCCACAAATAAATGCAGAGCCCCATCCCCTTTGAGCAATGCCGGGTTTCGGCCCGGCAGCCGATCTACTTTTCTTTCGGGAAAAGTAGACAAAACCATTGACGTCCAGTCAGGCCAAATCAGATGGGACGGACGCCAGAGGGAGAGCGGACCAACTCGCTACGCTCAAACAAGGCCCGCAAGATGAGCAAGAGCGTCCGCCCCTAAGGCCTGACTGAAGGCGTCAAACTTTTGGAAGAGGGAGTAAACTAAGGATGTATGACTCGGATGCGTCGGCCTGATGAGCAAGAGCAAAGAAAGGGCTTCGCTTGAAGAGCACGTGAGAACTAAAACCGCAGTAAACGGCCTATCGGGACTCAAGGCATAAGTTATGATATACCCTCATTATTTTACCTCCAATTCAACCATAGAGAATGCTATCTGCGATTTGACATAGAGGAATCTAAAGAAAATGGACAATGCTCCCTGCTGGTGTGGTTCAGGAAAAACTTTCCAGGAATGCCACATCGATAGAATTCAAGATTTCCCCCTTCCGCCTGGGAAAATCAATGACGTCCTGAGGAAAATTTATACCAAAAAAGTTTGCCTCCACCCGGAAGCATCAAAAGAACAATGTACTAAGATTATTCAAGCTCATACTATTCAAAGACGTGGAGCAATAGAGAGGATTACCTCATCCGATAATCACGTTCTCAGTTTTTATCCGCCAGAGAAAGATCAACACAATAAATTAAAATTACATCGTGTTGGTTGGAAAAAAGCCTCAACCTTTCGAGGTTTTTGTAGCCATCACGACAACTCCCTTTTCTCAAATCTTGAAGATGAGGGATTTATTGGTACAGATAAGCAGTGCTTTCTTGTCGGGTATAGAGCTCTTTGCCATGCACTCTACCAAAAAATCACAGTAAAGGATTCAGTGCCCTTTCTGAAAAGTTCTTTGGATAAGGGAAGAATTCTTTATGAGCAATTCTTTATACAGGATCTTATAGCAACAAGTAATGAAGGCTTAAGTAAAGGCCTTGAAGACTTGACGCCAATCAAGCAGGAATATGACAAGGCCATTATGGAAAACTCTTACAATTCGATCCATCAGGTTGTCATTGACTTTAAGGGAACCATGGCATTCACAAGCACAGGAGTGATCCATGTGGAATTTGATGTTAATGGCAAATTATTACAGGACCTTTTGTCGGCCCCTGTTCCAGCCCAAACATTTTCAATTAGTATTGTATCTACGGAACAAGGAGGAGTATTTATTGCAACCTGGCCAAGGCGCTTTTCCAAATGTAAGGATTTCTTTAGAGCACTTTTCGCTATCGACAAACAGAACATTCCAAGTATTCTTCTTGAATTTATTTTTGCCTATGTTGAAAATACTTTTTTTTCAGAAACTTGGTGGAATTCCCTAACGCATTTTCAGAGGGATCACTTGAACGAACTGGCTGGGCTATTGGTTCCATATGGCAAACTACAAGCATGGACAGGGAATAGGTACCTGGATTGGGAAATCACGGAAATAAATTCAACTTTTTCTTCCAACTCTGAAAATCAATCAACCTGACCTAATCCCTTCCCAATATACCAAGAGCTAAACTATCCAAAATTTGTATATAGAAATAGCCTAATTCCTGACAGAAACACTTGGAGACAAGTGTTGGATTGATCTATTAACATTTTTTATTTCGGTCAGCCGTTGAGAGGAATCACTTACGGCTCCCCGCCACGCCCATTCAACATTGTCCGTCTCCCCCCTCACCCTTCCCTCTCCCCCAAATGGGCGAGGGGCAAAAGAAAGTTGGTCTGTGGCAAGACCAAGTCGTACAGCTGACATTGGAGTCAAGACGCGCGTAGCTTAAATGTTCCGAACCCCTTCAACTGCATCCATTCTCCCCCATATCCGACGCCTGCCGTTCCGGCCCTCGGGCCGGACGCTCTAATCAACTGGCGGGCCTTGTTTGAGCGCAGCGAGTTGGTCCGCTCTTCAATCCTGCGTCCGACCCCTCCAATGTGGCCGGACGGGGCGTCAATGGTTTTGCCTACTTTTGCCAAAACAAAAGTAGGTCGCCTGCCGGGGCGAAACCCGGCATCACCAATTATTGATTGGACATTATGGTTTTCAATACACAAGATGGATTCCCGATACAAACTGTGAATGACAGCGGAGGAAAGATAATGTTTAGAGCCCCTTGCGATCTTCTCGCGGAATAGCCAGCTTGGCATCAAGAAAGTCCTGGTGACTGAGGTCCATGCCCTTGGCAATAATTCGAATTTCCTCAATTTCCTCAAACGAGGTCTGTTCGGCCGCATTGGCCACTTCAAATAAACAATGGAGAAACTCTTTCCGTTCAATTCTCGTCGTTAACTCCTTAAAACGTTTCACCAATCGGACACTATCCAGCCCTCGGAATATCCGGTGATGACTGATTTCCGCCACCAGTTGGGCCTGTTCGTCTGTTAATGCCCAGTGACGTTTGAGTACGGCACCCATGACAGTGGTTTCTACTGAATCCACCACATGATCAACGCCGGCCACTCGTGCCATCAATCCCGCCGCAAGACACAGCTTGCGAATCTCGCCATCAGGGAGATCAAAGGTAATACCCCGGTCTCGTAATTCCATCGTGACCTGGAAATATATGGTGTTCTTAATGAAATCTTCCAATCGACTTTCACGATCATGCTCTTCGGTATAGTGCTGCCCCCGTAGATTCAGCATTTGACGAAATGGTCGTCGAAGATGTTCTAAAAACCCGCTACTGCCCTTCTCAAGATCAGCCCTAAGCTGTTGGACCACTTCTGTTTGTTGATCCCCTCCTGATGGATCAGAGGACACGAGCTTCCCAAGTGTCGCCAAAGCCAGAGCTTTATCCTCTGCCGAACCCATACGTCCTAGCACACGATTCAGGAGACGTTGCCGTTCTTCCTCGCTCACTGGAGAAACCATATACAGTTCCAATTCCATCCATTCCTCTCCGGAAATATCCGGCAATTGAAACAACAGTTCTTTTAACCCGTTCACTTCGGTGGGTGACAGTGTCCCGTCAGCCCATGCGGCACCGATCAACAGTTTGCCAAGTTCAAGAATAAAGCTTTTATCGACCATTCCTATCCTCCCTTTCAGCATGACGTGGCATACCTGTAATTCCCAGGCTTGCCTGCCTTGTCAACAACATTCACAATGATGTGGGAAATTCTAGGGGCAGTATACCGAAGGTGGAAAGTCTAAAAAACCCGGCAAGGCAAAAACAAGCGGCATCATGCCCCGAAACCGTAACCGGCATGAAAATACTTATGAAACATCGGTGAATCCATCGAAATCCAGAACGGCTCTCAACACATCCTTCCAAGTCACTATTCCCAGAACCTCTCCATTCTTGGTGGTGACGGGGAGGCAAGAGACCCCTCGAGCTAACATCAGTTGAGCCGCTTCCTGCAAAGAACAGGATGAACAAACCGTCACCGGATGATGCGACATAATTTGATGAGCACGTTTATTGAGAGTCGCTCGATCCCGAGTGGTTTCCGACATCGTGCCGACAAACGTGCTGACAGCTTTCAACATATCCCGGTCGGAAATGATTCCCACTAGCTTTTGATTATCAACGACGAGTAGGTGATGAAATCGGACTTTCTTGAAAATATCTCGAACCACCTCAAGTGAATCATCCATCTCAATAGTGACGACTCTGGTCGCCATAATTCTACCGATCACCTGGGTTCTCGTCTCTGACTCCACCTTAGGAGGTCCTCATGTTATATGATGACTGAAGTCATTCCTTTCCACATACCTTTCCCGTCATCTGCTGTGATCTCGTTAACCCTCCTATTCGGCATCCTGGAATTAAAAGTTTACAGGGGTTTTGTCATACTCATTCTATCAACATTCCCAAGGGAAGGGCCGGCCGTTATACGGAAAGTCCTTTTATTTGCAGGATTCCACAGAGCAGTCACGGTAAAAATCACGGTCCAGGACTGTTAACTTGTCACCCACATTTCGGCAATCCAACCACACACTCATCCCCCTACTCACATCAGGTAGAGGAACATTCGTCGTTCGGATTTTCCCCACCGCACTGTACGTGAGGGTACCATGCTTCAGATTCTTTGGATCTTTGGAAACATCGCCAATCGGAGTTGAACAAAAAATTCATGCCGATGAATGGGGCAAGGTAATCAGCAGTTCTTTCACAAGGCTCACCAGATCTTCCAGGAGAAAGGGTTTGGGGAGTGTACGGGTGGCACCAAACTCAGCCGCCTCTACCAAAAATCCCAAATCACGGTCCCCACCTCCCGACATGGCAATAATTAAGGGAGGAGATGGTGTTCCAGCAAGTACGCGTATCACTTCTAGGCCATCCATTTCAGGCATGAGTACATCCGTAATAACCAGGTCAGCGGGACTCTCATGATAGAGCTTCAATCCCAATCGGCCATCGGAGGCGGTCCGAACATCATAGCCTTCCATCACCAACCGAACTCGCAGGGTTGAACATAATTCGGGGTCATCATCCAAGAGTAAAATTCTTCCTTTCAAGTATCCACCTCCCTATCGTCTAGGTACCGATTCCTTCCAACCCACAACATTGCTAATTTTCTTTTGAGGGTTTTGTCCAATTGCAGGGACAAAAAAATTTTATGCCCCCGTTTTACAGAGGACGCCTATGAGGACCTATGTTTTGTCGGCTCGGGACACCACCAACCCCAGAAGCTCCTGGAAATCGTACGGTTTCGCCAGAAGCGCAAAAGCCCCTGCTTCCTTGGCTTCCTTTTCTATTTCCTTTGTCATATTACCACTCACAAGTATGACTCGAACATCCTTCCCCTTCGCACGGTAGGTCAGGGCTTTGAGAAAATCGAGCCCATTGATAACGGGCATATGATAATCTGATAGGACGAGGTCCACATCGAGTCCTCCATCCAACAGAACCAGGGCCTCCCGGCCATTCTCAGCTTCCTTACAGGTAAACCCGTGATACTCCAAATATAAGCGCAAGGCCTGCCTGTAAGGTCGGTCGTCATCGATTAACAAAATTGGTTTATTCATATGGTACACCCATGGCTTGGCCACATAGGTGTTTGGGATAGACCTCGGGCCTGCGACCTCGCTTTTTGCTTCCAGATTCATTAAGCGCTACCTGATAGGAAGGCCATGAATCGATTAGTCCCTGTTCGGCTCAACCTCCTATACAAGCAAAAGTACTGCCAAGCTCTCTGCGCAGCGCTTTCAAAAAATCCTTTAAAGTAAAACATTGAAATTAAAGTGAAAAGTTACTATTAAGAGCGAGGATTATCCTGATTCAGATATCTGAAGGGATAAGAGACGTATCCCTTTGGTCGTGCAGGAAACTATTCATACCTGTGTTCTCCTAAGGAAATATTTATTCTGCTTCCTAAAACTTCCATGTTTTTCTCAAGAAAGGAGAAAGCGTCTCTAGTGATAAGAAGGGAAAGTACAGGTCCTTCCCCTAGAGAAACCCAAATGGGTTCTTATTCCGAACACTCATCTCATTTATCATTTGATACCCTATGAGAAACTTGCTAAAGGAGGTCACCAAGTTTTTGCCTCCAATCCTAACTTTTGATGGCACCTGAAGCAGAGAAACCGATTTTTCTCAATTGCATCCAAACCAATATTTCTTTGCTGAGGATCCTATTTTTCTCCTGGAGGATTTTTTTGAGTCGGGAAGAATGGAGGGTTGCTCAAGATGCGATGGCGCAATGAAAATAAACTTCCTTCGCAGATATACGACCGGTGGCTCAAGCATTTCGCAATTGCGGAAAATCGTCGGAAATCGGACATTGGCCATTCTGATGCTACCCACTTCATCTAACGGATTGGAATGTCGCGCAATGTCGTCTTCGTTGAATCCTTTCAAGCATAAAATTCGGCATATCAATTTCAATTTTGGATCATGACTAGGTAAGGAGATGGAACTAAAAATAATCTCTAGGCATGACAAGGATGAACCTTAACCCCAATACGATTTAACCTGTCCCCCATCGGAACCATGATGTGAAACATGATAATCTCCTTCTTTGATAGAAAAAATTAAAGCATCCCCATATTGTCCTCATTAGGGCTGCTGAATGAGATTGAGGAGGGTGGTGAATTTTACTTTTGATCCAATCATGACCTGAGATTCAAAGCCGGAGTTATGCTCATCCTTCCCTCTAACTCAATGGATACACATGAAGTCAAAAAAGTCTCAAAAGGAGAGGGATGCATTTTACTAGACTGAGTATTGTAAATGTTGACTCATTAAGGAGATAACCACCTCATGATTTATATCGCCTCAACAATTCGGTTCAGATGACCCAATCCATGCTCCTCTTTGGCGCGACCTCCATTCTTGGGTTCAACCTGGCCAGATTATTTCCGGGAACCATTTTGCCGTTTATCTCGCCCGGTAATACGTCGGAATCAGTCAGGGAATGGCCGGTCCTCCAGTTGGAAAATTCTGATTGGGTGGAACGCATCTTTGCCCGGTATCAGTCGAATGTCCTGTTGTATTGCCATGCGGTGTGTGATGTACCGAAATGTGAAGCGGACCCCGATTGGGCTCATGAGATCAACGTCCAACATCTCCGCCGGGTGGTGGAGAAGCTACCAGACCATATCCGATTGGTGTATGTGTCTTCTGATCATGTATTTGGGGGGGATGGGGCGTACCATGAAAATTCTCCCCCGTGTCCCATTAGTGTGTACGGCCAGACCCGTGTCAACGCAGAAAAGATGG
>DOFS01000310.1 GCA_003523945.1 Nitrospiraceae bacterium
CGATTGCCGGCGGCAAGGGCATTGCGATCGGGTTGCTCGTCAAAGCCAGCGAGGTTTTCCATGGATTGTCGATTGTGAATACGTTGGTCTTCGACAAGACGGGCACGCTCACCTACGGTCGGCCAACAGTGACGGATTTAGTCCCCATTGGCTCTGATCGTCTGGAATTGTTAAAGGTCGCCGGGGCGGTAGAGGCACCATCCGAACACCCGCTCGGTCAGGCCATCCGCTTTTTTGCGGAGCGAGAAGAGGTGAACAGCGCTGCGGTGGAGCAGTTCCGGGCGTGGCCAGGCAAAGGCGTGTCAGGCACGGTCCAAGGCGCGGAGGTGTTCGCTGGCAAGCCTTCATTCATTGAGGAGCGTGGTGTCACATTCACGCAGGACGTCCGCACCCAGATAGATCAGCTCAATGATGCAGGGAAAACGGTGGTGGTGATCGTTCGCGGAGGCATGCTGGTGGGACTCGTGGCCCTGCAAGATACGCCGCGGCCGGGGACCAAACGGCTGATCGAGAAGCTCCGCGAGCGGGAGCTGAGAACTGTGATGCTGACGGGTGATGCCCGGCGGGTGGCGGAAGCGATCGGCACGACGCTTGGTGTGAATGAAATTCACGCGGAATTACTGCCGCCAGAGAAAGTCGCGGCGATTGAAACCATGCAACGCGAGGGTCGGAAGGTCGCGATGGTGGGGGATGGCATTAACGATGCCCCGGCCCTCGCGCAGGCCGACGTCGGGATCGCAAT
This sequence comes from Nitrospiraceae bacterium, assembly GCA_003523945.1. Taxonomy (GTDB): domain Bacteria; phylum Nitrospirota; class Nitrospiria; order Nitrospirales; family UBA8639; genus Nitrospira_E. The sequence goes on from DOFS01000310.1 coordinate 743, forward strand.
TGGCGCCGGGACTGATGTCGCGATTGAATCGGCCGGCATCATTCTGATCGGCGATCGACCAGATGACGTCCTCAACGCCTTGACGTTAGGCAAAGCCAGCTACCGCACCCTCACCGGTAATGTGATCGTCGCGGTGCTGCTCAACATCGTAGGCATGCTGTTCGCCGCGTTCGGGTATGTCACCCCCCTGTTTGCGGTTTTGTTCATGGTCGTGAGCATCTTTGCTATCCTCCTCAACACACTCAGGCTCCGCTGGATGAAGCTGGAACGGGAGGCCGTTCCGGAGTCTGCCGCACTGGCTGAGCGGGAATTCCTCATCCCGAATATGGTGTGCGAGGACTGCGCGACGAAGATTCAGCAGAGCCTGCAAGCCGTTCCGGGGGTGCGCGATGTAAAATCCAAGGTGGCGCAAAAACATGTCCGGGTCACCTATGAGCCCGCGAAGATCCCGGCAGAGCGTCTCAAGGAAGTGATCGGCCAAGCGGGGTTTACCGCCTTAGAGGCGTAAAGCGGGAATTACCCATAAATGAAGCGTGAGTGTCGGACCTCCTTTAAGTCGGGATATTGCTGATTCCGATACCATCCAAGGCGTATTATCCGCACGCAGACGATTCATTGCATCATGATTCTGAAAGTACAGTTGAGCAAATCTGAAGGTGCGGCAGGAAGCTTCATCTTTTACGGATTGCCGAGTGTACCTGTACAAAACCCTTGCCCCGTGAAAATCTCTTGACTCTCCATTCGTTTGGAAGCTTTATAGGGGACTCGTGTGAGGCATGGCGGCCATTGGAGCTATGACAAGGAGAGACCCGGAAGATCAAAAATTAAAATTTTTTCAGAAAGGAACATGAGTATGAATGCCACAACCAGTCCCCAATCAAAGAAATGTCTCGATGCATGCGTCGAGTGTATGAAGATATGTTGGCAATGTGTGGCTGAATGCATCACCTTAGAGAGGAAAGGTCTTGTCAAATGTATCAACTATGCCTCGACTGTGCAGGCATCTGTGAGTTGAATGCGCAGTATCAGAGCCGCGGCTCGGAATTGAACACGCAGCTCTGTCACACCTGTGCGGAGATATGTGACGCCCGTGCAGCGGAATGTCGGAAAGGTAATACGGACATGATGCGGCAATGCCCCGACATTTGTCAGCAGTGCGCGGACGCATGCCGGCAAATGGCTCCGGTTTAATAAAAATAAATAAGTGAAAGATGCATAGAGATCACCATTGATCAACCGGGGCGATTCTTCTTCATGTACCATTCATTTATACTTAGTTTAAGGGCACTATCTCGAAAAAGAGGATTCCATGATTCGTTGTAGCTTCCATATAATGTTGGTTAGGATGGGGCCCCGATTGAATAATGGATGGAGAAACTTTGCTTGTCCAATTTGAGTTTTCAAGCACAGACGAAAAGTATTGCCCATGTTTCTTATAATTTGCTACGCAAGTTTCATTTTCTAATCTTTGTGTAATGGGAGTAGAACAGACAGAGGTTCTGAATATCCTAAAAAGAGATTCGGTAGGATTCCGAATGCCACGCATTAAACTTTAGCCTTCCCTCTCCCACCGGACGACTCAGATACATGAGTGCGACAACCTGCACGTAAAAATTCTTCGCATGAAAGCAGAGGACACCAATGAGTTGACTCCTACTAACAGTTTCCAGCGTGATTGAATGTTCATAATCTCCTCCTTGTGATTAGTGGTCCTCATTTTATGGAATTAAGATTGGCAAAACATATTAACCCTTCAACTTCAATTGCCTTCTTCGCCAGATGAAATACAGCGCGGGGATGACTAAGAGTGTGAGGATGGTCGCCGTGACCATGCCGCCGATCATGGGCGCCGCGATGCGTTTCATCACATCCGCACCCGTTCCTTGGGACCACATGATGGGGAGCAAACCCAGGATGATGGCAGAGGCGGTCATGAGTTTCGGACGGACCCGTAAGACGGCTCCTTCAAGAACCGCCTCACGAAGATCGTTTATTGATTGGAGCCGGTTTTCCCGTTGCCGTCGAGCACAGGCTTCATCCAGAAAAATAATCATAATGACCCCTGTTTCCGCGGCCACTCCCGCTAAGGCGATCATGCCGATCCATACGGCAATACTGAGATTATAATTCAAAAAATATAAATACCCGATTGCGCCGACCACCGAAAAGGGAATGGTGAGCAGCACAAGTAAACAGCGAGGAACCGAATAAAAATTGAGGTACAGGAGGAGGAAAATCAGAAAGAGCGTAAGCGGAACCACAATCAGGAGCCTTTTCTGTGCCCGTTCCATGTAGGTGTATTGACCGGCCCATTGAAGCGAGTATCCGGGAGGCAGCTTCACCTGCTGCTGAACCAAAGCCTTGGCTTTCTGAACATACGTACCAAGATCCTGGCCTGCTATGTCGACAAAGACGATGCTGGCCAACGAGCCGTTTTCGTCCCGCACCGAAGGCGGTCCCATGGAGGTGGAAATGGTGGAAAGTTGAGCCAGAGGAATATGTTCTCCGTTGGGCGTGGACACCAGGACACGGTTGAGCGCTTCCACATCCTGACGCAAATCGCGCGGGTATCGAACGTTGATGGGATAGCGTTCCCGTCCTTCAATTGTCCAGGCAATATTTTTTCCTCCAATCGCGGATTCGATGACATCCTGCACGTCTCCAACGGTGAGCCCATAACGAGAAGCGGCAACCCGATCGACGTCAATATCCAGGTAGTATCCTTCCGTGACCCGTTCGGCATAGGCACTGCGGGTACCCTTCAAGGATTGAAGGAGACTTTCGATTTGTAGGCCGATCTTCGCCAGTTCTTCCAATCGAGGCCCTAAAATTCGAATACCCAAACTGCTGCGAATGCCGGTGGCGAGCATTTCCGTTCTCGTTTGAATCGGCATCCACCAAATATTCGGCATGCCCGGAAATTTCACTTTCTGCTCCATTTCGGCAATGAGCTTGTCCCAGGTCATGCCGGGCCGCCAGTCTTTCTCGGGCTTCAGCGTGACGATAGTCTCGGCCATATTGAGCGGTGCCGGATCGGTCGCCGTGCGTGCCCTGCCCATTTTTCCCATGACCTGGTCGACTTCCGGAAATTCTTTTAACAACCGATCCTGTGTTTGGAGAACTTTGGAGGCTTGCTTAATGGACATGCCCGGAATACTGGTCGGCATAAAAAGAATCGTGCCTTCATTGAGGGGGGGCATGAATTCGGAGCCTAATTGGTTGTAGAGGGGAATGATGCCAATCATGGCGACAACGGCCAAAAAAACCACCAGCCACCGGGCACGCACGACGCCTTTCAGTAAGGGGGTATACACCCATACCAGGAACCGGTTCAGAGGATTCCGGCCCTCGGGTGTGATATTCCCGCGAATGAACCACCTCATGAATAAGGGTGCCAATCCGATGGAGACCAATGCCGCAAAAAACATCGCAAATGTTTTGGTATAGGCGAGCGGTTTGAACAACCGGCCTTCCTGCGCTTCCAGGGTAAAAATGGGTAAAAAAGACACCGTGATAATGAGCAACGAGAAGAACAGGGGCTTTCCGACCTCTTGGGCTGCGCGAATAATGACTTCTTCACGAGGTTCGGGACGACCTTGCCGCTCCCACTCCTCGAGACGACGGTGGGCATTTTCCACCATGACGATCACCGCATCCACCATGGCTCCGATTGCGATCGCGATGCCGGCGAGGGACATCACATTCGACGTGACGCCCATGTAATACATGGCAATAAAGGATAAGAGAATCGCCACAGGCAGCAACAGGATGGGAACCAGCGCCGAGCGCAGATGAAACAAGAACACAAGGCTGATCACGCTCACGACGATGCTGATTTCGAGTAATTTTTCTTCCAGGGTGCCGATCGCTCGAAGGATCAGACTGGATCGGTCATACACGGGAATGATCCGAATGCCCTCGGGAATGGAAGGATTGATCTCCTTCAGTTTTTCTTTGACTCGTTGGATGACTTCCAGGGCATTTTCCCCATAACGCATGATCACGATGCCCCCCACGGTTTCTCCTTTGCCATTTAATTCCGCAATGCCTCGTCTGAGATCGGGACCGAACGTCACGGTCGCGACATCGTGGACGGTAATGGGCGTCCCTTCTTCGTCGGTTCCAAGGGACACGCTTCGAAGGTCATCAAGGGAGCGCACATATCCCCGGCCTCGCACCATATACTCGCGTTCACTGGCCTCAATCACCCGGCCACCCACTTCATTATTACTGCGACGGACAGCCCCAATGACCTCCGAAAGGCCGAGGCCGTACCCTTGCAATTTCACGGGATCGACTTGAATCTGGTATTGTTTGACGAACCCGCCGACTGTCGCTACTTCTGCCACGCCAGGAACGCTCTGGAGCCAATACCGGAGATACCAATCTTGAAAGGACCGAAGGTCGGCTAAACTGTGATTGCCATTTTCATCTACAAGGGCATATTGATAGACCCAGCCCACGCCGGTGGCATCAGGACCCAGGGAGGGAGAAATCCCCTCCGGAAGCTTTCCCTCAAGACCCTGCATGTATTCCACC
>DOFS01000211.1 GCA_003523945.1 Nitrospiraceae bacterium
CTAAGCGAGCATCCAGGCGAAGTAACCGTCCATTCACAGGGAGAGGAAACCACAGCTCACATTCCTTCCGATCCAGCAGAAACACACTGATCCCCTCCGCCTGTAGTAACCGGCGTGATTCTTTTTCAATGAGTTGTAACAAGGTTCGTAATTCCTGCTCCTGGTTGATCTGAAGCAGAAACGTTTCGGGGAGGTCTATGCTCTTGGGAGAGATTTCCTGTTTTCCGGATCGACTCGCCATGGCGGTGTTCCTGAAAATTCCGTTGACCCCACACCACTGGATAGCAGGGAGCATCAACTGTACACATTATGACCAGGTGTGAATGGAGAAGGCAACTACCCGACCAGCCCCCCTTTCTCCGTTTACCTGAGGAGGCTATTCGCTTACAACCCGAAAGCCAAGGCTCGTGACTTATCCGTTGGCTTGTTCGATGGAAGTCACTGAACATGGTTCCGGACTGCCTGTCTTGGTGAACAGCCGGTAAACTGAAATGCCGTTAGATTTCCCTCTTAATGTGATCATGCCGACTTCTTTGAATCCCCATGGATGGTCCCCGAGGTACTGTTTGGTCGTCTCACCAATAAGAATCCGGCAGACCTCACCTTTGGACCAGATCTCCAACGAATCTTTTTGAAAACTTTCTAATCGGGAGGCAATGTTTACGGAGTCTCCAATGGTCGTAAATTTCAGCCGTTCTTCACTGCCTAGACTTCCCACGACCACCGGCCCCGTTTGTATGCCTATCCGCATTCGCACCTCGGGCAATCCTTGCTGTTGCCATTGAATATTCAGACATCGCATTTCCTGTTCCAGGGCTATGGCACAACTGACTGCATTTTTGACATCCTGCCGTTTATGTTCTTCAGTTTGTCCCAGCCGGAATACTCCGAAATCCGCTTTGATCATGTCTCCATGATAATCATCCACCATTCCACCATGGTTGTTGATGATTTTTACCATACGTTCCATATACGTGTTGAGCCAGTCCAGTACCGTGTTGGGTTCCATGTTTTCTGCCACAGTCGTGAACCCTTCAAGATCCGTAAACACCGTCGTCACTACCAATTTTTGCGGACGCAGCCGGCCGTTTTCCAGAAATTGCTCCCGCTTCTCCCAGACAGCCTGGGCCACCTCTGAAGAGACATGCCGGGAAAAAAGCGACATCAGGAGCGTCCGGTCCTGCTTTTCCCGATTCGAAAGCCAGGCTGTCACCACCATGGCATTGACCACCAATCCAACGATTGGCGGGATAAACGGGATCCACTTCCCATACATCATCCCACCCACCACCACTCCGCTTAGCAGCATAATCCCAATGAGCACCGCCAGAGAGAAACGCCAGGCACCCCGAACCCACCAGCCGATGAATCCTCCCCAGAGCACCCATAGCCCGATCCAGCCGGCTTCCAGGGAATCTGGAAACGTCGCGATGGACGCCTGGCCTTCCCCCTTCGCTAAGCGGAGCAGTTGGTGCACCATATAGCCATGCAGTTCAAGTCCGGGAATTGGGGGACACACCGTGAGTGTTCCGCATTGTGAGGTGTAAAAATAGTCTTTGACTCCCTGGGCGACAACCCCGATAAGCACGATGTGGTCCTGAATCAAATCCGGATTGAATGTCCCTGCCAGAACGTCTCCCAAAGAAATGGTCGGAAAGACGTTCTCACCCCGTTCAAGATCCAATAGGTATTGATACCCCTGGGAGTCCGCTTCAACATAGCCCCCATCATGCGATTCGAAGGGGCGAATGACCGTTTTCCCAAGTTGCACCCAGTCAGAATTCTCAACGGCCGGCTTGGGGACGATTTTCTCCTGCTGTAAATATTGGAGAGCCAGCAGCAAGGAAAACGACCGATAGAAATGTGTTCCATCATCCAGGAATAAGAGACCCCGGCGAACGATCCCCCCGGAATCCACGATCACATCATTAAACCCGACCCGATCCGTTCCTTGTAACATGGCCGGAGCGGGAATACCCCCCTTCTCAATTTTTCCGAATTTCATGACCATGAGAATTTCCGGGTGCGCCTTAAGAACCCGGTTAAATTCCTCCCGACCCGGCGGCACTTCCATATCCCGATAGATATCCACTCCGATCGCTCGAGGTTGATAAGTCGTCAGGATGTCTAAGACTCTGGCCATGACTTCATCAGTGACCGGCCATTGCCCTAATGTACGGATATCCTGGTCCGTAATAGACACCAGCGTAATCGGAGAGTTTGTCCTTGTGTTGGTCGGACGAAGACGCATCGACCAATCGTAGGCATCCAGTTCCGCACTTTCCAGGAAGCCTCCCCACCGAAGCCCCATCACACCCAGAAAGACCAGGAAAGTCATGACTCCAATGTGAAAGACGGGAGAACGAAGAGGAGAATGGCCCACAGGGATCCCTTTTAACGGCTCAGGTACCATATGAATGAACCAGAAAACGGGAAGGTATCTGCTGTACTTTGATGGTCACCACAAGCAAGTAGAGGAGAGCGCAATGAACGGGAAGAACATTGTTCGCGCCTCGTACTTGATTATCAAAATTTTCAAGAAGACACGTGATCCGCAGAAAACTTTGTGGACACTTCCATGGGCAAATGAATGTGAAAAACGGTGCCTCTATTCACTTCACTCTCTACCGCGATGACTCCCGAATGGGCTTCGATAACATCCTTGACAATTTTTGTTCCCAACCCGGTTCCACCCTGTTTCCGGCTTATCGCCCTGGCCGTGAATAAGGTATCTCGAATTTCGGCGGGCATGCCACGCCCGGTGTCAATCACGGACACGTGAACCGTCTTTCCCATAGCCTCCATTTGTCCCATAATCGTGATAGACCCGCCTTTGGGAACTTCGGAGATTGCGTTGTTGACAAGGTTATAAAAGGCATTAAACAGCCGGGATTCATCGGCTTGCATCACCGGCAATTCCAAAATTCCTTCATGAGCCAGAGAAATCCCTTTTTCTTGAGCGACCAGCTTTAAGGTATCAAACACCGAAGCAACCACATGGTGAAGTTTACAAGGGGCAAAGCGTGGAGGGCTCGTCAAACCCTTCACGCAATCGGCAATTTCCTTTACCCGCTCTTGAATCCGTTTGGCGTTATTGGCCACCATCCCAATGACTTCCAGACATAATTCATAACTCGTCCGGCCTTTGTCAGGATCAAACGCTGGAAGATCAGCGAAGACGTCATTCATCTCATCTCTCACAAGTGATGTCCCACACATGACCGGCATCAGCATATTTTTTACGTCATGTCCAATGTCTCCCAGGATTCTGGCCACTTCCGCTAATTTGGCTTCCTGAAATAATCGCGCCTGCTCGATGGCCAGGGCCGTGAAAGCCCCTATGATCATTAAGATGGCCACGTCGTCCTGATTT
>DOFS01000396.1:0-6158 GCA_003523945.1 Nitrospiraceae bacterium
CAGGGAACCGCCTTCCCCAGCAATTTTTCAATCATTCGTAACGACCGATTATCATCACCGGTCACAAAACTGGTGGCCCAACCTTTGGTATTCTTACGCGCCGTCCGACCAATACGATGGATATAATCTTCAGGCACATGGGGCAAATCATAATTGATCACGTGTTGAATATCGTCCACGTCCAACCCACGGGCGGCAATATCGGTCGCGACTAAAATCTCAAAACGTCCACGGCGAAAGCCTTCCAGCGCCGCACGGCGTTGAGGCAGCCGTCGTCCGGCATGCAACACCGCAACGCGACAACCGACCTTTTCCAGGGTTTCCCCGATCCGGTCAGCCCGATGCTTGGTCCGGGTAAAGACAAGGACCGACCCCTCTGTCTCCCTTAAAATAGACAGCAGGAGAGAGGTTTTATCGGAATTGGCGGTATGATGTACCGTATGGGTGACGCCTTCAGCCGGTGTGGCCGATTTCGCCACCAGGGCTTTAAACGGATCGTTGAGAGACATCCGAGCCAGGTCAGCCAAATTATTCGGCATGGTAGCCGAGAAGAGTAAGGTTTGCCGGGTTTCCGGTAACGCCTCAATGATTTGATTGAGCTGAGGCGCAAACCCCATATCAAGCATCCGATCGGCTTCGTCGAGTACCACCATCCGAAGCTTGGAAAACGAGACCGTCCCCTGCCACATATGGTCGAGGAGGCGACCCGGGGTCGCAACGATGATATCGGGACGTTGACGTAATCCGCGGACTTGCGCATTCATATCAGCACCACCCACCAGCGTGGTCGCAAAAATCCCGCGCACACGCCCGAACTTATCAACGGTTTCTTGAATTTGAAAAGCCAACTCCCGGGTTGGCGCTAAAATCATCGCGCGGGGGTGGCCTTTAGGACCATCAACCAATCGTTCAATGATCGGAATGACAAAGGCGGCGGTTTTTCCTGTGCCGGTCTGAGCACAACCCAACACATCCCGACCTTCCAAAGCCGGAGGAATGGCCTGGACTTGAATCGGGGTCGGTTCCGTTAAACCGAGCTTATTCAACACCCCGACCAAAGCAGCAGACACACCAAGCGCACCAAACTGTGACAACGCAGTTGAAGACATAAAACTATTCCTTTTGTTACAAGGATCGTATGTACACGGGTTCAGAAAACCGAGTGAAGCAGAATCAGGTGGGAAGTCCGCTCCGAGCAGGATCTGGTCGCGATACGATCGCGGGGCCCGAAGATTAATTGAATGTTCCCGTCGTCGGACCGAATCGACTTGAACAAGTGTCAGGTTACAGGACAATCCATATCCTGTCAAATTTTCCTTCTCCCTCGCGTGACCAACCCGACATTCGAATGATACGCTTTTCATCCGAAGGTCCAGTCACATGTCACACCACAACCATTCATCTACTCAACCACTATAAAGGCATACAACCCATGAGTACCATTTACGACATCACCTGCCGGAACATTCAGGGAAAGGATGAAAACCTCGCCACCAAAAAGGGGAAGGTTTTACTGATCGTCAATACGGCTTCCGAATGCGGATTCACCCCTCAGTTTCAGGGGCTGGAGGATCTCTATAAAAAATATCATCCACAGGGACTGGAGATCCTCGGTTTTCCCTGTAACCAGTTTGGAAGCCAGGACCCGGGACAGAACGAGGAAATCCTCACGTTCTGCCAGACCAACTATGGAGTGACCTTTCCAATGTTTGCCAAGGTTGACGTCAATGGCCCAAATGCTCATCCCCTTTTCAAACATCTCAAAGCCGAGGCACCGGGCGTACTCGGATCAGAGGCCATCAAATGGAATTTCACGAAATTTCTCGTGGACAAAACCGGTGCGGTCAAAGAACGCTATGCACCCGCGACCAAACCCTCAGACCTCGAACCGGCAATCCAATCCCTTCTCAACGGTCCGACGAATCCGGGATAAAACACGCGAGTGGTTTTCCGGCATCCGGCGCCGGATATTGTATTGAGCCGGTGCATAACCACTCCACAAAAATTTCAGCGGACGAACCAATTTCCACAATCTCTACCATTTGATACCATAGCCATCCATGCGTAATCTCTACACCATGATCCTCGCGGGCGGACGCGGGGAACGCTTACTCCCGCTGACCCAACATCGCACCAAACCGGCCGTCCCCTTTGGCGGGAAATATCGAATCATCGATATTACCTTGAGCAATTGCCTCAACTCGGGCTTAAGAAAAATCGCGGTCCTCATCCAATACAAATCCCACTCGCTGGACCGGCACATTCGCACAGGATGGAGTGTGCTTAATCCCGAACTGGGCGAATTCATCATGTCAATTCCGCCACAGCAACGTATTAGCGCCGAATGGTATCGCGGAACGGCCGATGCCGTTTTTCAAAATCTGTTTCTCATTGAGCAGGAACGCCCCCGCTACTTGTTGGTGTTGGCCGGTGATCATGTCTATAAAATGAACTACGCCGACATGTACCGCTTCTTTTTGGAAACCCAAGCCGATGCCGTTATCGGAGCCATTGAATGGCCCATCGAGGAAGCCAGGAATTTCGGCGTGCTGGGCGTGGATAACACCATGCGTGTTCACCGCTTCGAGGAAAAGCCCCGTGACCCGTTTCCTCTCCCCGACAATCCCACGCATGCGTTTATCTCCATGGGCATCTATCTCTTTCGAACCGATCTGCTGTGTGAGGAATTACGCAAAGATGCCACACAGGGATCCGCCCACGATTTTGGCAAAAACATCATTCCGGCGATGATTCAGAACCAGCGGGTCTTCGCTTACAACTTTCAGGATGAAAACAGGAAACAGGTAAAATACTGGCGGGACATCGGTACATTAGACGCTTACTTTGAGGCCAACATGGATCTGGTCGCTGTCGACCCCCTCTTCAATCTCTACGATCAGGCCTGGCCGATCCGCACCTATCAAGGACAAAACCCGCCGGCCAAATTTGTCTTTGCCGATGACTATGAAGGGGGGCGCAGAGGCACGGCACTGGATTCCATCGTCTCGGGGGGATGCATCATCTCCGGAAGCCTGGTGCAAAACTGCGTGCTCTCACCCAATGTCCACATCGAGCCACAGGCCGAAATCCGTGATTCCGTTATCATGGAAAACGTCAAAATCGGTGAGCGTTCCCGGATCCGCAGGGCCATCATCGATAAAGGAGTCGTCCTTCCGCCCGAAACCGTCATCGGGCATAACCCCGAACACGATCGCCAACGCTTTCCCGTCACAGAGGAGGGCGTGGTCGTCGTCACACCCCATTTACCCCCACACTAATCAAGTCCTCGTGGAACGGGCGCATTCCAAGAGGGGACCATCCATCACGCCACAACCCACAACCCCACCCCACTCACAATCAAACCGATCCCGGCCACCCATCCCAAGCGAGCGCTCCAAGCGCCAACCGGCAACGCCTTTTCCAACAACACAAAGACCGCAATCGCCGCGATCCAGAGCATATTCATCACCCCACCCACAAACAACAACCCCATCAAGGCCCAACAGCAGCCCAAACAAAACGCACCATGATGAAGCCCCAAACGAAACGCGCCACAAGCGCCCGGTCGCCAATGCTTGGCAATAAAATGAGCAGGTGCCCGACAATGATCCAGGCACACCGCTTTCCAGGGTGTCAGTTGATACACCCCTGCGACAATCAACAGCGCGGCTCCTAACATTTGACTGTTGGTCACCATCATAGGTGAGAGCAGGGCCGTTTCATGCAACCCCCACTGCACGAGAGTCGCGGCCACGCTAAACACAGTCCACAGAGCTAAATAGCCACCAACAAATGCCCAGGTCGGAGCCATGGGTGTCCTCTGCCGCTCGGCCTTTCGGACCATGCCGGCATACAACAACGTCATCGGGACGGCACCCGGCAACATCATCCCGACCATCATGACGGCCCACATCAGAAACATAAACACAAAATCCATCGGCCCCCACGAATGCCACTGCATAATGGTCCCAGGCGCATCGGCATTCATCACGGACATCTTCGCCCAGAGATACAGGACATAGGCCCAGGCCAAAACAATCACGCCAATCAGGCCTGAGAGAATGGCGAGTCGATCACGTTTGGGTAACGAAGGAAATGAAAGAGCAGGAGAGGGGCTCATGAAAATGGACGATAAGAACCACTGACACAATCACCAACTGACAGGTATGAGAAAAAACCGTGAGGCCGGCACATCGGCCGGAGGGACCATTCCGTTGTTCCCCAGAAAAGGGAAGTTAGCGTTTGCAAAACTCCGCAAAGCAAATTTGGCAGAAACGGCAATCCCGGACGAATAAATAAATCACAAAGATCGACGCATCGCCCAAAAATCAGGGTCTGATCACGCCATCCTGATTCATGTGAAGAATATTAAATTGCCCGTAGCTGTTAGACAGATTCAACGTAATGCCGGCTTGAGCCTTCGTCGACCCATTGCCCACTTCAGCCACGGTGTATTCAAACCCGTCCGGTAAATTAATCCTGGCGCGATGGTCCTTTCCGGTATGAGGATTGGTGATGGGTGTTCCCTTCGATTCGACCAAGCCCGGCACATGGACCGTGGCCTTTCTCGCTTCCACATCTATGGAGAGATTTATAGGAACAAACTGCGGTTCGAACACGTTAGACATCGTACTATTAAAGACAAAAAAGTGGGTCGCCCCCGGGGCCGTCGCCTCGCCATGTAAAATTTTTCGAAGGGCTTCGCGTTCTGAGGCATTCGCCCTGGCATCAATGAAAACCTGTTGTGATCCATTTCCTTCAGCAATTTCCCCAGGCCATTGCAACAGCATGACGTAATTCAGCCCATCCAACCGGGTGTCATTGAAATATCCTTCTTCGATATGCCCCGAGCCCATGGCTTCGCAAAATCCGTTAGTTGAAGGGGCATTAAACTGGCATCCACACCCATAGGTGCAGTTGCAATTGGCAAACTCGACACCGCGAAGCATCCATTGATCAGCCATCGCGCACTCCTTTCAAACACACCGCCGGACACCCTCTCATTTTTTTCAAACTTGTACCATGCGGCGCACCACCGTTTCCACCGCCACCCCGAGCCTTTCCCGTCCAATGGCATTCTCGTTCACGATCCTCTCGCACCATTATCATTCACCAAAAAGCTCCGAATTTCCACATCACGCCATCTGTACTTTTCCTCACCGGTTCGCTACCATTCGCTCCCCGAACGGGACCAGAAAAAAGCCGTACCACTTACAACACAAGGAGCACACCAATGGGCAAGAGCCAAGACGCACGCAAAGAAACTAAAAAGAAGCCAGCTAAATCCATGAAGGAAAAGCGGGCCGAGAAAAAAGCCAAAAAATAGCTCCAGACCTTGCTGCCTGGAAGGCTAAGCCCTGCTAGTTGACGAGGCGGGAGACCACACCCCTCGTCAACGCTCCCAAAATCTTTTCACGATTCTCCAACCTGATCATGAGACAACAACCCGGACATTAGGCATTCGACAATTCATCCCTATGGCCGGGGACCCCAAAGAATCACCGCCGCTCCGAGAAGACACAGACCTGCCCCGAAGACATCCCAACGATCCGGTGGCATCCGCTCAACACCCCACAGCCACAAGAGAGAAGCCGCGATATAGACACCGCCATAGGCTGCGTAGGCGCGTCCGGCAAATGCCGCCTCCGTGCGCGTCAATAACAGCGCGAACACAATCAGGCTCACCATGCCCGGCACGGTCCACCAAGCGGACCGCCCCAGGCGCAGCCAGGCCCAAAAGGCAAAACACCCGCCGATTTCAGCCAGCGCGGCACCAGCATACCAAAATAGCGTATTCATACGTTCTCCTTTTTCACCAAATCCGGCACCCCTTATCCGTTCCCCAGAGGAGGGAGGTCCGGCTTATGCACCACAAACCCGAGCAATGCGAGGGCTGTCAACGCCGCTCCTGCAAAAAAGGTGGCCGAAGGACCGAACTGGTCCCAAAGAAACCCTGCCAGCACACTGGCCAACAACAACGAAACCCCGCAGACAAAACTGAACACACCAAACGCGCTTCCGCGAAGCTCAGGTTGTGAGGCATCCGCAATGAGCGTGGCCAGCAGGCCTTGGGTGAGACCCATATGCATTCCCCAGAGCGCGACCCCCACCATTACCATGGCCACATCGCCGGCAACAGCAAGAATCACATCAGCCAT
>DOFS01000396.1:6348-17252 GCA_003523945.1 Nitrospiraceae bacterium
ACGCGGCATAGGTCACGCTCATCACCACCATCACCAGTGGAATAAATGTCACCGACAACCCGACATGTTCTGCCCGTAAAACCAGGAACGCTTCGCTAAACCTCGCCAGGGTTAACAGTGCGCCCATCAGAACGATCCACCAATACGCCGGACCAATCCTCTGCAGATCACCCGGCCGGACAACTGTTCGAGGAGCTCCGGCAGCACGAGTGGATTGGGGATCCTGAACGCCGACAATCAGCAGGAACACGGCCAACACCGCAGGGATGACGGCAACCCACAATACAGACCGGATATCATTGGCCAACAGAACCATCAACCCCATGGCCATCAAAGGCCCGAGGAACGCACCGACGGTATCGAGCGATTGGCGAAGCCCGTAACACGTCCCGCGCAAATTCGGGGGCGCCAACTCTCCGATAAGCGCATCGCGCGGGGCTCCCCGTATGCCCTTTCCCACGCGGTCCAGAAACCGTGCAAGAAAAACGGTGGTCAAGCCTGACGCTAACGGAAATAAGGGCTTCGTGAGCGCCGCCATGCCATAGCCAATCACTGTCAGCAGCTTGCGTTTCCTCCAATAATCACTCAGCACACCGGAAAACATCCTGGTGAGGAGGGCTGTGGCTTCCGCAAAGCCCTCGATAAAGCCTACCGACAGCAGACTGGCTCCAAGCACCGTCACCATATACACCGGGAGCAAGCTGTGAATCAGCTCCGAAGACATATCCATACACAAACTCACCAGCCCCAATGCCCAAATACTTTTCGGAATGGCGGATCGACCGGGGGAAGAAAGAAAAGCGGGGGTTGGAGTATCAGCCATTTCGTAGCTTGGGGAGATTCACACCGACCATGAACGGACAAAACTCCCGTCACTCATTCTTAAGCAGAGGCCGGGAGGTCTCTGATGAATCTTACCGTCATCCAGAAGGTATTTCACCTGATTTCGTTCCCGGCGCATGCCACGGGTTCATGGATGCCTGCAAGCCCACAAACAAGCCCATTCCGCGATGGAAGAGGAATGGAATCATTCACTGAGCGAATGCGAGAGGATCGGGTGAGAATACCTGTGGTCTCGTGGACGACCCATGCCATAAGCCGATGGGTCATGTGGCAAAACCCCCGCATCAGTTCATGAGGGCCAGCAGACATCAGCAACGGGTGGATCAAACCGACGAACAGCCGTCGTCAACCTCATCGTTGTAACAGCTTGAAGCTTGAATGCAACCTCATCCCGGCTCCAGGAGCCCGGGCGCAGACAAAAATCAATAGTGTCTACTATGTTGTGCGTGCCAGGAAGCCGAGCGGGTGGTAGAAAAAAATGACCCTGCTCGAATGTCTCATAGTGCCGGATAGGCTATCGGTGGGCTGGTGGGGCGGAAGAGGTGAAAAGTTATGGACTCCCAAAACCCTTAACACGGGAGAGACAACAGAGACGGCCTGGATGATGAAGACAGTTGAGTCCCAGAAAGAAAATGGCGTATGTTGTGCGAAGATCTTCCAGGCATGTCAGAACGAAAGGATTCTCAAAACTATGACGTTGCACGCCCATGCGGAAGCACTCTATGCAGGTATTCGATCATTACTGGGACAGCATGACGCGAGCCACGTGCAGGCCAAACTCGCACGTGAACTGCGCCACATGATTCCGACGTGGAGTGAGGCCAGGCCGGACTGTCCGGGATGGTATTGGTTTAAACCGCCAGGCGTGAATGAACCACAACTGTTGCACGTGGGTCATGGACGGATTGACACCAAACTCATGGCTGATCTGGGCCCGCCGAATAATCTGGTAGATGTCCAGCGCATTCAGGGCCATTGGGCAGGGCCCCTTCTTCCACCAACCTGAACGGCTCTCTCACTCCCGGTATCGTGCCTTTCCTCGTATTCACGCTTCCTGTTCAAATTTGATGGAAATCCATATATTTATGGACCACACTCACCACATCGCGCAGCTTTTTCATCTCCGGAGAGTTATCATAAATCAGCCAGAGCCGGTCCTGAAGGCGGCCAATCAGTTTAACGGTGGGTTTATGGTGAATGGACCCGACAGCCCACACGACTTCCGTGAGGACAGGAAATTCGATATCGGAGGAAGACGTTATCTTCGACACGGCATTGGAAAGATACTCCAGCAGGAGGGTCGTCACCTCCGCATCTCCATCGGCTCGCAAAATCCGTCCTAATCCCTTGGCGGCGGCGGCTCGAATGGAGACGGCTCTGTCCTGACTGGCAAACAGGTGTTGCAGATACGGCACCACTTCGTGCCCAAGCCCGGACAGGGCACCAATCGCCTGTTCAGGAGACTGTCCCTGTTCAATTTGTTTCAAGAGAAAAGGAAGGGCTTCCGGATCCGGGAACTGACGAAGCAAATCAAGAATAACCAATTGACGGGTTTCGGATGTGTTGGGATCGGTGAGCAAGGTCACCAGTCGATGCGTCTGCCCCCATTCACTCAGGAGCATAACCGGAAAATCAAGACGTTCAAGTTCCCGGGTGAGTTGCTCAAACACAGAAGATCCGGTGTCTAAAGCCTGCGCCTCTGGGGGAATCAGAGGAATCTCCGGCATGGCTGCGTGCACTTCTTTGTGCCAACCCAGGTCCCTCCCCTCCAGACGATAGGATAACTGGCAGGCCGGACCATGCCAGAGCCGGTCCGGCGTATTGGTCAACTCAGCATCCCCGCCATAGCGAGGGACGCTTTGTTGGTGTTTACGTTCTTCGCAGATGATGTGGAATTCCACATCATGCAATTGCGTGACATCCGTGACCACCTGGAAGCCCAGCTCTTCGAATCGCCGCTTGACCACACTGACAATACGCTCGGGCGACTCAAAGCCCTTTTCGCTCAACGCCAGGGCGGATACCCGAATGGTGTGAATGCGGGCAAGCTGTGTTTTTTGTTCAGAACTGAAAGAGGCACGGCGGGCGACACTGTCCGTGGACAAGACCAAAACAAGAAGGATAACGAGATGCACCACTATTCCCATCATGGCAATCTCCCTTTTGTGCTAGGGTACCAAGGATTGAAATAATCGCAACCATCTATTTTTATCGAACGAGGACGTTTACGAAATGAGAATCCCCCTCCTCTTCACTGAATGTCTTTTATGGAGAGCATCGATACACCATGGGTCACGACTGCACACATCTTCATTCCCCGGCTGCGGGAATCCTTCCAACTCCCGGTCGGTAACACCTCTTAGGCACGGCGAAGAACCATCCTGGTTCTGAGCACTTTGGTAGGGTCTGAAAGGCGACTTGAATGTTCTTGAGCCCTCCGGAATTCGCAGGATCTTCCGGTATATTGCGCCGACAGAACAGAGTATCTGGCTGGATGGGAGGGACCCTACCGAAAATCGACAATTTTTTCAATAAGACCGCAGGAGGGGGGGAATCCACATGACCGCCCAGCAGGACATCCCGAACAGGGCCCTGCTATGGCGCTTGGCTAGAAATTGGAGGAGCGCAGGGACAGCGTCTCCTGGCAAATTCACCGCTAACCGGCCGTATCAGCCAACGATTTCATGTCGATGACGAAACGAAAACGGACGTCGCCCTGCAGGACCCGTTCATAGGCTTCATTAATCTGTTTAATGGAAATGACTTCCACATCGGAAGTCAGGTTATGTTCTCCACAAAAATCAAGCATGTTCTGCGTCTCGCGAATCCCGCCAATCAATGAACCCACCAGACGCCGCCGCCGCAAAATGAGTGAAAAGGCCTCAAGAGAGATGGGCTCGCTCGGCGCCCCCACAAGAATGTACGTCCCGTCGGTTTTAAGCAACTCCAGATAGGCATTGTAATCATGGGCGCCGGAAACCGTATCAATAATGAAATCAAACTGCCGGGTCAACCGAGTGAAGGTGCCTTCCTGTGAGGTCGACGCAAAGTCTGCGGCCCCGAGACGTTCCGCGTCTTTCCGCTTACGCTCCGAGCGGCTAAAGACGGTCACCTCCGCCCCGAAGGTTTTGCCGAATTTTACGGCCATGTGGCCAAGCCCCCCAAGCCCGATCACACCAAGTCGATGTCCTTTTCCCACACCCCATTGTCGAAGAGGAGAATATGTCGTAATGCCGGCACACAACAGTGGAGCCACACCTTCCAGCCCCAGGGTAGAAGGAATCTTGAGCACATACTGCTCATGCACCACAATATGGGTGGAGTAGCCGCCATAAGTCGGTTGGCCATTCTTGTCGCGACCGTTGTAGGTCAGGATCATCCCCGCTTCACAATATTGCTCCAAACCCTTGGTACATGACGAACAGGCGCGACACGAGTCTACAAAACACCCCACCCCGACTCTCTCACCTTCACGCACCTGTGTGACGTCCGTCCCGACCTTCGCCACCCTGCCCACAATCTCATGGCCCGGGACCATAGGGAAAATGGATCCACCCCATTCGTTCCGCGCCTGATGAATGTCCGAGTGGCAAACGCCGCAATAGTCGATCGTGATCAGGACATCATGTGACCCGACCGGCCGCCGGTCGAAACTGAACGGCATCAGTGTGGCGCCGGCTTCCAATGCGGCATAGCCCTTGGTGGCTCCCATCATTGCCCTCCTGAGTGGCTTAAATAGATCCTGGTATCGGGGAGGAGCCTCGTCATTGCTCCCTGACAATTCGTGGCCGATCCCTGACGGAAATCATTCGCATCAAATCCCTGACAGACAATATCCCCACAATCGTCCGGTTTTCGGTAATCGGGAGATGCCGGATATGTTTTTCGGCCATAAGGTCGCTGGCATCATGGACCGTCCGGTTGATATCAATGTCGATCAGGTTTTGCGTCATCACGGAGCCCACGCGAATCTGAGAAGGATCCTGATTGGCGGCCATCCCCTTTTGAATCAAATCGCGCTCGGTGACAATCCCCACCATTTCTCCAGCCTGGGTCACCATGAGGGCGCCGATCCGCTTCTCGGTCATATGCTTCGCCACCGTCAGGATGGTGGCTTCCCGATCGATGGTTTCAATATCCCTTCGCATCAGCACGCTCAACGGCCGGTACACATCATCCAGATCCCGAATCGGCCCCTTCTCGGCATAGACAAAATGTTTGACCAGGTCACGGACGGAAATCAGCCCAACGATCTTCTCTTCTTCCGACACACAGAGATGCCGGATGCCGTGCTTCTCCATAAAATGGCTTGCCTCAAGCATCGTTCGATCGGATGGAATGGAGAGTAACGGGCTTGCCATAATCTGCCCGACGGTCGTCCCCCCGGCAATCAGGCCTTTGGCCATGACCTTGCGAATGAAATCGGTCTCTGAAATCAGCCCGATAATGCCCGAGTCCTGCCCGTTCTGCCCGGCCGGATGAATAACCAGACACCCGATTCGTCGTGCTGCCATGAGACTGGCTGCATTCGCCACATTCGTGTCTTCGCTCACGCCTTCAAGGTCACGCTGCATACAGTGCCCAATGGTTTCTCGAAATTCCACGGTCATAATCTTTCCTTCTTCATCAAGAGGTGAATGTCGTCCAGGCCTCTCATGGTATTTGGATCGTGGCCTCCGGGTGAAACATCATAGCGGGTGAGGCGCTCCTTGTGATCCGTCCGGCACCCCGATCAGGTCCGTTCCTGTTCTTGAATGAATTGGCGCGCATTAATCAGCTCATCGTACAGGCACAGTTGATTCTTCACCAACAAATGCTCAATCGCCGCGATCCTGAACATCACTTCGGGAAGCATGATATCCAGCCGTTCGTTGAGAGCCTCAATCGTTTGGGCGGTCACTCTCGGGGCCCGGGACGCACGCGCACGTTTCGGCTGTGTCGTTTTCCTGGCGGCTGGCTTCTGTTTCCGGGCGGCTGCCCCCTTTTTGGGAGCCGCTGATCCTTTTTTGGGAGCAAGAGTTCCCTTTTTGGAAGAGGGAGTCCGTTTTTTGTTGGAAGAAAGAGTTCGTTTCGGTGATGTTTGACGTATCGACTTCTTTTTTACGGCCATACTTTCCTCCAAATTAACCAACGATGAATCTCAAAACGAACAACCGGTCACAAGGATTTGCGTCCTTTTGTCCACGAATACGCTGAACGACTATACACAACCCTCTCGGATTTTTTCGAGCGCCCATCATTCCTGAAGACCGGCATGGCACCTGGCGGCGACGCCATGATGCCATGTTCTACCTGGTCACTTCAGGTTTTTCAACTCCTTCTCGATGACAAACTGACATTCGAGGCAAATCCCGTGCGTTAAGGATGGCACGACCCCGCTCCCCAAAGAATCAAGACAATTCACCGCTTCCTCCAGCTCAATCCATCCCTGGTTCGGGAGACGGATTTTCATACACCAACTACAGATCGTGAGAAAAGTCTCGCCTCTCGGCACATCGGGATCCAGAAAAAAAACCGGTTCCCGTGCAACCTCACGAATGGAATGTGTCGAAAACATCAGTTCGTCCTCCTGAAGAGGAGACACCACGAGTTGAAAATGCCGTTGACAGAGGGAGGAATCGCAGCGAAAGCTGAAAACCGCGGCCTGTTGTTTCATTCTCACAGTCTTAAAAATCAGGCGGTAGAGATGCCGGAGTTCCTCCCCTTCGATGAACTCCCAAAGGGACTTGCCTATGACAAAAGCCCGATTCAAATGCCCACCCGCATTCTGGCAGGCGAATTTCAACCATGCCTCATTGATAAACCGAATGTGATCATTCCGGTCGATACTATATTGAATCGACATGGGCTGGAACTCCGGGTTGGATGAGACCCTCCCTCAATCTTAAAGAATGGGGTCATATTACGCCAAATGACGAACAGTTCCAAATTGAAAAACAAGCCCTGGCTCTCCGGAGTGGACGATGCTGTCAAGAGAACACTCATCCCGCCATTCGTGTCCTCCAATTTCTGGAAGACGGCTCTTCTTTCTTGGTAGAGTGCGGAAGAATTTTTTTTCGCTGTCCCCCTCATTTCTCCGGAGGAATTGCTGCATGAAGTATGTCCATCTTGGTCGATCCGGGTTGAAAGTCAGCCGGTTATGTCTGGGCACGATGAATTTCGGGCCGGAAACCACAGAAGCCGATAGTGGGAAGATCATGGATACGGCGTTAGAACTCGGCATTAATTTTTTCGATACCGCAGACGTCTATGGCTGGGAAGTGGGTGAAGGGATCACCGAGCAAATTCTTGGGCGTTGGTTCGCTCAGGGCGGAGGTCGTCGGGAAAAAGTCGTCCTGGCCACCAAAGTCTTTGGTCGCATGGGCGATTGGCCGAATCAATCCCGTCTCTCGGCGTTACATATTAAGCGCGCATGCGAAGACAGCCTCCGCCGCTTACAGACCGATTATATCGACCTGTACCAGATGCACCATGTTGACCGGCATTCTCCATGGGAGGAAATCTGGCAGGCCATGGAACAACTCATGCGGGAGGGCAAAATCCTTTACGTCGGAAGTAGTAACTTTGCCGGATGGCATCTGGCCCAAGCGCAGGAAATGGCCAAACACAGAAATTTTCTAGGACTGGTAGCCGAGCAGAGTTTGTACAACCTGAATGACCGCATGATAGAGCTTGAAGTCATCCCGGCCTGTGAAGCCTACGGCATCGGCCTCATTCCCTGGAGTCCGGTCGCGCGCGGCCTGCTGGCCGGGGCACTTGAACCCGCCACAAGCGGGCGACGGGCCGATGACGATCTTCGCAAGAGCGTGGAAAAATACCGGCCACGGCTGGAAGCCTACGAAACACTCTGCCGGGATTTAGGCGAAGCGCCCGCGCATGTCGCCATGGCCTGGCTCCTTCATCAACCTGCCGTGACCGCACCCATCATCGGACCCCGAACCCTGGACCAGTTACATGGCACCATGCGTACGCTCGACTTCACACTTTCCAAAGAGGTGTTAAAAAAGCTCGAGACGATTTTCCCCGGACCCGGAGGCCCTGCCCCGGAAGCCTACGCCTGGTGACCACCTCCTTCCCTCTCCCATAGAAGTGTCAAATTTTTACACATCGTGAACAAATGGATAAGTCCCCGACAAAATTTTGACAGGTGCGCCCTGCCCGCCCCCTGCCTCATCCACATTTTAATTCCTTAGAACTCAACAGGTTCACTTCGCCCGGATCAAGACACATCATCTCCTTCATAGTTGGCATATCAGTTGCTGTGCCAAAGGTATAGGGATTCCACACAGAAAAAAGTGGAACCGAGCCCAAGGCCTCAAGCCAAGGAGGGTGTCATGAACACCACCGTCGCCATTCACGCGTGCGTTATCGGATTAGCCCTTCTTCTCGTGGGAGGAGAACAAGTTAAAGCGGAAACACCCCCACCCGAGCCGGATGAATCGCACCTGGTCGAGGAAGACGTCAATATCATGACCGGCCTGTACATACGAAAATATTCCCTCCAACAAGACGGGGTGGTGGATTACAAAACCGCCCGGCAAATTCTCATCTCGGAAGTTAACGAGCACTGGAATACGGTCGTCGAAACCAAAGAATGGCCGTTATTCTACTGGTACGATGAGAAGCGGGATGGTCATTGGACCATGTATGTGGACCCGGAGCTCAAGGGGTGCACATGCGATATCGTCCCCTACGAAGAGAAAACCGAAAACGTGACCGCACAGAAAGATCCTTTCTAACGATACCCTCAACCCCTAGACATCTACGCATGCCAACACTATCGCCCCCCGGCACCTCGCACCCTGGTGCGAGGTCGGTCATTCAGGGCCGAACCCCGGACAAGAGCCGAAGCCCCGATTGATGTGGACCTGCAGTGCCTGGTGTCATGACCCGCCGTCACCCCACCAACCGATCTTCCCCTATATAACCGGGTACACTCTTCAGCCCATTTCTTGCTAATCTACAAAAAAGGCTGGTGAGTAGGTCAATGAATTTGTCTTTTCATTGGCATATGAGTAACAGAGATCCACTCAAGGGAAATGAGGGAGTGCTCAAAAAGGTTCCTGTTGGTAGGCCGCCCAGCCCCGGCATGAGACACGCCGTCCCCGTGGCAAGGCCGCAGCGGTCTGGACAAACGGACGTACAAAGGAAGACGTGAACACCGTCAAACGGCGAGAATGCCGCCTTGTCTGTCCCGTCCTGAAAGGTGGTCCATGTGTTTTCAACACTCCCCGAAAAGATTCTTCTTTCCGTTTGATCATGGGTGCAACGAAAGGAGCCATGCATGGGGCAGTCATTAGAACAGCTTCAAAAAATTGCCGATGATCTGAAACGTCAACGTGACGAACTCCACGTCAAACTGCACCTGGCCAAAGCGGATGCCCGTGATGAATGGGCGAAGCTTGAAACCCGCTGGGAGGAGGTCAGGACCAAGATGGAAGCCGTTCGCAAGGAAGCCGGTCACACAACCGAGGCCGTTGGCAGCGGGCTGAGCCTTGTGCTGGACGAACTCAAAAAAGGCTACGACAACATTCGTAAGACGTTGTAATCTGCGCTTTTCTAGATTCATCCTCTTTGTCTGAACCGGCCACCGGTGAGACAGGGTAAGGTTAGACACATTGCCTGAGGGTCTACCACAACCTCCCAACACGCTCATCGGAACACGAGGATGACCCGCGACGAATTCACCAGCATCATTGACCACACGGCGTTAAAACCGGAGACCACAAAAGACGAGATACGACAGGTCTGTGAAGAGGCCTGTACGTTCGGCTTCGGGGCAGTCTGTGTCGCACCCCTCTGGATCCCGCATGCCAAGCGGTGCCTGGGGGGATCTACGGTCCGGATTGTCACGGTCATTGGTTTTCCTCACGGCAACACCCTTCCAGATGTCAAAGCCTATGAGGCCAAACTGGCCATTGAAGCCGGAGCGCAGGAATTGGACATGGTCATTTCGATCGGCTTGTTACGAGCAGGCAATCATGGAGCAGTCCTGGACGATATCCAGGGCGTCGTGAACGTGGCCCATCGTGCCGCCCCAGCAAACATCCTGGTCAAGGTCATACTTGAAACCTCGCTCCTCACGAGGGAAGAACAACAGAGAGGCTGTCAACTGGTGGAAAAGGCCGGAGCCGATTTTGTCAAAACGTCGACCGGATTTGCCGGAAGCCCCATCACCATTGAAGACGTGGGGTTCCTGCGGCGCATGGTCGGAGAACGGGTGGGCGTCAAGGCGGCCGGCGGGATACGCGATCTGATCACCGCCGTGGCAATGGTCAATGCCGGAGCCTCCCGCATCGGAACATCATCATCCGTGGCCATCATGAAAATGTGGCCGGTGTAAAGCAACCCGTTATGTTAGGATTCATTCAAAACCGCTCACGACATTGATTGGGCATGAATCCTCTTCTTACGCTCTTCCTTTCGTCATTCCCGCCAGTCGTCAACGGGAATCGGTCTGTTCAGACTCTCTTCCCTTCCCATCACGCAATCTTCCTAGATGCCGGCCCGGCATGATATCGTCTCCTCCGGTTGAAGGTACTGCAACATCTGGAGGAGTACATGGGAAACGAGGCCACATCTGAATGGACAACCGATGCCGAACACCAACCCCTTTTAGATGAGGTAATGAAGCAACTCATCGCCAATCGCCAGGTCTTCCACGCCTTCCTCACTCGCCGTCTGGGCAATCCCGCCTTCGCCGAAGACCTCCTGCAACAATGCTTCATGAAAGCATTGGCCCATTTCCATTCCATCAAACAGATGGACCGGGTCATCCCCTGGTTTTATCAAATTCTTCGCCATGCGCTGATTGATTATTATCGAAGCAAAGAAACGGATGCCAAGCGGTTCCAAGCCTTTCTACATGAAACCGAAACCCTTGGAACCCATCAGGTCCCTTCCCTGGATGAACTGCAACCGACCATATGCGCCTGTCTGGATCGCCTCGTGGTGACCCTCAAGCCAAGCTATGCCGACCTCATCCGACGAATCGATCTATCCGGAGAATCGCTGCAATCCGTCGCCAAGGATTTGCAGGTCACCACCAACAACCTCACGGT
>DOFS01000365.1:0-762 GCA_003523945.1 Nitrospiraceae bacterium
TTCCTAATTCCAAAACGGGATATGAGAATTTTTTAAAGACGTTGAAGGAATCATGATGGTCATGGAGACTACAAAAAAGATAAGTAAAAGGATTGGTCTGGTCCTCACCTTGTTGGGAGGTCTATTGGTCCTTTGGGAGCTTCCCCACCATGACCGCAATTCCCTTTCCCATCAGGAAAAGACTGCACAATTAGGAACAAAATTGCCTTCGTATGAGGTGAAAGTCTTTTTGCGACACATCGAAACCAGGCTTCCTATTTACCGTGAAGAGTTTCAGGAGGCTGAAAAAAAATCAGGTATCCCGTGGATGTTGTTGGCAGCCATGGCCTACCAAGAGTCGCAGTGGAATCCTAAGGCTGTGAGCCCCACAGGAGTTCGAGGCATTATGATGCTCACACGTTCTACAGCCTCGGATCTGGGAATTAAAAACCGACTTGACCCTTCAAAAAGCATTGCGGGCGGGGCTCGTTATCTGTCCTATTTGCAAAAACGGATTCCTGACCACATTCGAATGCCGGATCGTATGTTTGTTGCCCTTGCAGCCTATAATGTCGGTATGGGACATATTAACGATGCTCGATTACTTGCTGAGCGGTTAGGAAAAAACTCGAATCAATGGGAGGATCTTAAAAGCGTCCTTCCCCTCTTGGCCCATAAGGAATATTATGAGGATCTTCCTCATCGCTATGCCCGTGGGTGGGAACCTGTGAAATATGTGAAGCGTATTCGAGCCTATCGGAACATTCTTCAGCAAGTTGTGAA
>DOFS01000365.1:945-33829 GCA_003523945.1 Nitrospiraceae bacterium
TTCGTTAGGCATCTTTCTGGATTCGTTCACTTTGCTTTCATCTTGTCAAACCCATCAAATTCAATTCTTTTACTTCACTCCTGTTATCCAGAAATGGCTTTATTGGGCATAGTTGATTGGGCAAAAACACCAATGGTGTCTTTTGGGATCTTAGATGGAATGATGGAGAATTTAAAAAAATGAAACCTGATTTTTGGTAGGCCTGAGTCCAAAAAGATTAATCTGACTGGGCTCGCTCGATAGAAAGCGCCCTATTGTTTGGCAAAATACGGGCCTTAATCTTATCCCCAAACTTAAAGGATTCGGACAGGACTGTTTGAGAAGTGACTTCTATTCGAATCTCTCCTTGCTCTCCTCTAAGTATATAAAAGTCTCCATCAATCATTAAGATTTCCGACACAACTGTACGAATTTTTGGAGAAGCCTTAGATTCTGTTGGCGAGGAATCCTTATTGGAGGTCGAAGATTCTGATTCTGAGGAAGTCTCCACGGGAGGCGCAGTCGGCGTGGAGAGCAGAGGGCCTTTTTCTAAAAGAACCCCGGGAGATTCACCAGGAGTCGCACGAACAATGGATAAGGCCTGATCTTGTGGCGTAATCCGCGCTTTGATCCGGTCCCCAAACTTAAAGGACTCAGATAATTGAGTTTTGGGCGTCACTTCAATTTGAATTTCTCCATAGTCACCTCGGATGATATAGAAATTACCATCCACCATTAAGAGGTCGGCAATAATGGTCCGCACATTCGGGGCAGTTGCTGGAGTAGAAGGTACTGATTTTTTAGGCGGCGGCAATGACGAAGAAGGGCTTGGGGTTGGGATGGAAGGCGCGGTGCTGGGAGCTTGACTTGTTGTACCAATAGTTTCACCTGGTTGAGCTCTCGTGATGGCAATAGCTTCATCGTTAGGTAAAAGGATCGCTTTAATGCGATCGCCAAAGGTAAAAGATTCCGATAGTTGAGTTTCCGGGGTGACTTCAATTCGAACTTCTCCACGGTCACCACGTATCACATAAAACGCTCCATCGATCATGAGGAGGTCCGCCACAACGGTTCTGGTCTTTGCGGAAGGGGATAGTTGCGAAGGGTCCTGAGCCAACCTTGCTCCATTATCTTCCGCGGCTTTTGTAAGGAGAGGTTGCGCGAATAGCACTCCTAGGCAGACTATAAATCTCAAAAACGATCGAAAACCTTTTTGGAAAGACATTGAAAGAGAAAGGTCCAAGGGATTCATGCGAATAGGCGAGAAGGTGAAGTGTTTGTATTCGTGGTGCCGAGGCGCAGAATCGAACTGCGGACACCAGCCTTTTCAGGGCTGTGCTCTACCAACTGAGCTACCTCGGCACACTCGTAGAACCACTGAATCCGACCCGTTTTTATAACATAAAGGCTTCTTCATTTTCCAATCAATTTCGTCAAATTTTTCCTGTTCGGAGTACTCCTGGGTTTGGGGAAACCTTTAGGTTTCCCTGACCTTGTTTTCGAAAGCTACAGGGGCTTTGGTGTATGGAGAGGGACGCTGCGTTGCTACCAGGTGAAGCGGAGAAATCCGCCATTGTAATCTGGGGTAGTGATTGATGGAGGAAGAAGAAGCGGTTGTTCCGGCTTTAGGTCCAGTCCCCTTGGCAGTAGACTCTCTGAGGGGATGACGGATTGAAAAGCCTGAAAGCTATGCATTTCGACTCCTAATTCAATGCCTGGTAATTTCCCGGGAGACTTTAAGTGGAGCAGGGGGTTGTTTTGCGATTGAAATCGGCTTTTTTGGAAATGGTACTGGGAAAAGGTTTCTCCCAATAATCTTTTTTCCCAACCTTGGGGGTTTTGTAGGTCGAGAAACCTCTTCATAATTGGCCGGTTTTTTGGTTTTGGATCACCAGCGGTCAATACTTCTTCCGCCTTAATAGCCGCCTCAGCCTTCCAATTATCCAATGGGCTGAGAACAATCCAGGCACTGAAGCAGATAAAGGTCAACCCCAGGGATGAAAGGGTGGATATTTCTTTTGTCAACACGATGAGACTCCTCTCCTCTCTTTTTGGGTACAAACATATTTTACCATAAGACCTGGGCCGTGGTGCTTAGATCTATCTGCTGGTTCTTGTATTCAAGTAGACACCTTTTTCATGAGTAATTGTACGCTAGCCGCCAAGCAATCTTTACCGATAACTTTCATCTTTAAATCCTCGGATTCGGACAATTCCGACTCCCTAAGGCTAATCTCTGGACTAATTGGGAAAAAGTGATTCATCCGTTTTTTCCGAATAAAAACCACCAGTATCCTGCCATTTCCAAGAAAAGAGGAAGCCTGCTATCCCATAACCTTTTAAGAGATTCTATCTGAATACCAAATAACTCCGGTATTCCGCTCGCACTCTCTCTTATTTCTCCGTTTGCCCTCCTTATTCGTTCTCTTACGGGGAGCAAGAGTGAGATGAAAGGGGTTTGCTCTACAAACAAGGGGAGTTGCCTGTGGAGCAACCTCGACGGTATGTGTAAACAGAAGCAAGTGGTTGATTGATATTTTTAGATATTCGATTACGCGGTGCGCGATGTTGGTTCATCAAGACGCTATTGAGCGCCGGCTCCAATCCACCTTTCCTTGACGGTTTTTGTGACTGCCAGGTATTCTCAGCTCTATTCTGCCCATAATCATTGTCACCTCATTTATCCGCCATAAGCTTCTATGACTATTGGAAAACATAAGACTATGCAAACTGATGAATCTCAAAATGATCTTAAAGTTGCAGGAGAAGAGAAAGAAGAGCAAGAGATCTCCCCCGAGGATTACCTGAAGCCATTACTTCAACGAGCCAAACAGGCTGCCCGTCCATTGAGTGGATTGATTGCCATGAAAAAGAATGCAGCCTTAATGGCCATGGCTGATGGGTTAGAGGCGGGAAAAGAAGCGATCCTCGAGGCCAACGAAGAAGATCTTTCAGCAATTGAAGGGGATTCCTCACTAGCGGCTATGGCGGATCGACTTCGCTTGACGCCAGACAGAATTGCCGAAATGGCGACTCACATTCGCGAGATTGCGCAATTACGGGATCCTGTTGGTGAATCGATGGGGTTCTGGCAACGACCTAATGGGATGAAAGTCGGTCGAGTGCGTGTGCCGATTGGGGTGATTGGGATCATTTATGAATCACGCCCCAATGTGACCGTTGATGCGGCGGCCCTTTGTCTCAAATCCGGCAATGTGTGCGTACTGCGAGGAGGGTCCGAGGCGCACCATTCCAATCTGGCTCTTGCGAAGATTCTTGGGGAGGCGGTCCAAAAGGCTGGAATTCCAGAAGGGGCAATTACCTTTATCGACAAGACTGACCGCGATGTAGTCCTTGCTCTGCTCAAAAGCAACCAGTTTGTTGATCTCATCATCCCTCGTGGGGGGGATGCGTTGATGGAGACGGTGACTCGGCACGCCACCATCCCCGTGATTAAGCACGACAAAGGAGTGTGCCATATTTATGTGGATTCGGATGTAGATCTGGCCATGGCCCAGCGAATCAGTTTTAACGCCAAGACTCAGCGTTCCTCGACCTGTAACAGCATGGAAACCCTTTTGGTGCATGAAAAAGTGGCCAAAAAGTTCCTGCCGCCCTTGGCGGAGGAATATGACCAAGCAGGGGTCGAGATCCGGGGATGTCCCAAAACCTGCCAGATTCTTTCTCAGGCCAAACCTGCTCAAGAAGACGATTTCGGAAAAGAATTTTTATCCCTAATTGTAGCGATCAAAGTGGTAAAGGATATGGAGGGCGCCATGGACCATATCCACCAATATGGTTCCCGCCATACGGACTCTATTTTGACCAATGATTATGATCGGGCTCTACGCTTTTTGCGAGAGGTGGATTCCAGTACGGTGATGGTGAATGCCTCGACGCGCCTGAACGATGGATATGAGTTTGGGTTGGGAGCCGAAATTGGCATTAGTACGACCCGTATCCATGCTCGGGGTCCTATGGGTTTAGAAGATTTAACCTGTTCGAAATATGTTGTATACGGGTCTGGTCAAATCCGGGAGTAAGTGCTCGATCGGTTCGATGTCGTGTTACTCAAAAAAAAATTCCGACAACGATCTCATCTCTGGGTGTTGTCCGAGGCTATCTGCCTTCTGAGCTATCCCATCCCTTATTATGAACATTCAAAATGTGCTGGATCATCCTCAAGCCTTACGGTTTCCTGCCAATCAAATTTATAGACACACATGGGAATCGGCGGGGGGACGGATCGTAGAACAGCCCACGGGTCATTGTGTGTTGTATGGCAACCATGGACAACGAATTCTCCTGGCAGATCCGGAGGGAAGTCCTCTTCATGAATGTTTGTGGGAGCCCAAGCCAACGGGTGGAATTTCGCTGGTCTCTGCCCGCCTTCGGTTGGATTGGGGCCAGTGGATTGGGATTAAACCGGAAGGATTAGTCAATTCCATTTCCTTAGATCTATCTCGGCGGCCAGGCTGGGAACAGATCACGCAAGATGATCTGCGTCAGATGGCCGCTCGGTCCCTGGATTCCGACTTGGAGATGGTCAGGTTTTTTTATCGAGATGAGGATGTCGTCCTTCATGGTAACGGACAAGCCACGATTCATCAGGTCAAAGACGCCTTTTATGTGTTGCCCAATGGATCGTTTCAAGAAGCCAGGTTCATGTCATGTATGAGTCGGATGGAATGGAGTCGAATTGATTACCTCCCGGTAGTGGAATTGTTTTTATCCCTTTTGCCGGGAACCGGTAGCGCGACCTTTGAATTAATCCGAGGACTCTACGACGATCAAAACATCAATGGTACCCGTCCCTTGCAATACAAGGGGATTCCCGTCTATCCATCCGAGGCCGCGTTTCGGCTCTTCAGCCTCTTTTTCACTCCATCCGTATCCTCCAGTCCCTCTCCTCTTGAAGTGTTTCTGAATGTTGAGCGATCGCATGAAGTCCGCTGGCTTCCCGCTACGAATTTTCCAGTTCGCTTTATGGATGAAGAGCAACATCTGTGCGTGACAGTCAGAAACCAGATGATCCAAAAAGTGACGTCGTGGGATGATCCGGCTGGCTTGTCGTATAACCGGATACATGAGGCAGGTTTGCCGTTGTCCGACAATCGGGGAGCAGGAGTCTCGGCGGGTCACTTGTGGTTGTTTGATGGCCCCGGACAAAAGAAGTTGACCATTCGACCATCCTGGCAGCTGTCCAAACCTAACCATTCGGTTTCCTGGAAGCCGCTCGCCAGCACCTGGCGTGACGGTTTTCCCGGGAAACCACCTATACTGACTCCACAGGAAGCCTTCTCTTCCGTTTTACTGTACCCCGATAAACCTGAAATGATTGGAGAAAAGGAAAGTCAACCTTTTGTTTTTGATTTTTTTGATGATTTTTTTGAGGAGCATCAGGATTTCTTTCGCTTACGATCTCACGCCAAACGCGTCTTGCTTTCGCATTGCGAAGCGGGATTGAGTTCATGTCTTCAGTTCCAGGAAACTCAAATTCATACCATTTGGTACACATGGCCACAATTTGCGCAAAAACATGCCCAATTCATCTGGAATAGACTTGCTAGGATGGATCGTTTGGCGTGGTTTTCAAATTACCAATTGATTCCTATTGAGCCGACCATGTTGGAATCGTTGCCGGACACGTATGATTGGATCTATCTCTGGATTCCTTTTTCAGATTATTCAAATCCCTCCATGATTGGCCGTTGGGGGAATTTTTTAAAGGCACATCTTTCTAGAGGAAGCGTGGCCTGTGTGGCCGGTCCTTCCGTTTTGGGAGAGAACCTGCAGAAAGAAGGCTTTCAAATTGTCCTTGCGGCCGCAGGAGACTCCATGCCCACATTCCGCATCCACCGAACGATTCTTCCCAATGGGTGGCTTAACCCTGATTTATGGATTTGGGTTATTCAAAACTTGTAAGGCTCTTCACCGGAAATGCTCCGAATGACACAAGGATGGAACCCCTTGCCGCAGAGCGTTAAGCATAATTTCCCAGGATTCCAGATGGAAATCAATGCCCTCCGCCACTACTCTGCAGGCGATTGCTATTCTGCTTTTCATGGATAAATTCAGTTCCGGACGAGTTGTGAGTATTCTCCTGGACAATAAATCCACACAAGTAGAGTTTTGATATGTCCTATGAGGACGTAGGGATTGTGATTCTGATCACATCCTGAAACCACCCCGTCAGCAAATGTAATCATCGCGCTTCAGTCATAAATCTTTTTGGGCCTCTTCAAGTTGTTTCATTAAATGTTGAAAAAGTGGCTGAATATGCGGTCCCTCCTTGTATATCTCCATATGTTTACAAGGAATGTCATACACCTGCACCTTCTCCCCACAGAGTTTACTCCAATATGATTCAAGGTTTTTTTGGGTTTGGAAGAGAGCAATCCGGCCAGGATAGTGCTGAGGGATATATTGTTTAGCGGCCTGTTTGACCACACTCATAAGGTAAAAATGTCGGACAAATTTAGGCAGGGGATAACCTAATCCAAAGTACACCTTACAGATAAATTTCTTGAATCTAATCGAGAAAGGGTTTATTAATTTCTGAAATCTCCACCGAAGAGCCGCCCATATTTTAGTGGAAATGGTATAGGGAATCGTCGTGAGACCGGGAAAACTTTCATTCCCTCGTAGTTTAGCTGTGGGGACCAAATCCTTGAGGCGGGTTTTTCTGTTGGATGGTACCGTTTTTGGCAAAGGCGTTGTTGGATCGATTAAAGTAAGAAGGCCAACGGTCTCTCCCTGCTTGCGAAGTTGTTGCGCCATTTCAAACACAATTAACCCACCCACCGAATATCCTACCAAGTAATAAGGCCCCCTGGGCTGAACGGTGCGCATTTCTTTTACATAACGTGTCGCAATGTCTTCTACCGTTGTTTGAACGGCAGGTCTGCCATCATGGCCTTGATGGATAAACATATATAAGGGTTGATCCGGATAATTTTTTATATATGGCTTGAAGCTTTTACCCAATAAAACATCAAAGATGGGCGGCTTAGACCCGCTAGATTGAATTGGCACCAAAAGAGAATGTTGGTTCTCTTCCCTTCCCTTTCCGATTCTGTCAGCCAACTGTTCAATCGTTTGAGTATGAAATATCAGGGGAACGGGTATCTTCTTGTGAAGGGCTCGTTCCATTTCCGAACATAACCGAACTGCCATTAAGGATTCTCCGCCTAAGTCGAAAAAGTTATCGGTTATTCCGATTCGCGGTCTCTCCAGGACGGTTTCCCAAATCTTGGTCAATTGGCTTTCCAAAGAATTCCGAGGAGCCACATACATTTCTTCCACTTGAGCGGATCGTTGGTCTTCGGCTGGAAGCTTGCGGCGGTCGACCTTTCCATTGGCGGTCAGTGGAAAGGCATCTAAGAGAATAAAAGCAGTAGGGACCATATATGAGGGCAATGACCGGCTCAGAAAATCCCGGAACTCAGATATGTTAGGCGGCGGGCTACATTCAGGTACGATATAAGCTACTAGGCGTTTGTTTCCTACACTGTCTTCCCTGGGCAGAACAGCGGTGTCCCGAACGGCCGGGTGGGTGGTGAGAATCGATTCAATTTCGCCACACTCAATCCTGTACCCCCGGATTTTCACTTGATGATCCTTCCGGCTTAGGAAGGCGATCATTCGGTCATGTCTGTAACGGACATGGTCTCCACTCCGGTACAGCCTTGCTCCCGGTTCGAGACTGTAAGGATGCGGCCTAAAAGACTCTGCGGTCCAATCCGGTCGGCCTTGATATCCTCGCGCCAGTCCATGCCCACCGATCCAGAGTTCCCCCGCGACGCCCACAGGGACGAGTTGCTGTTGAGTATCAAACACATACGCTTGTGTTTGAGGAATGGGCCGGCCGATGGGAACGGCCTCACCGACATTTCCATCCTGAGGGACTGGAAAACAACAGGTGAAGGTCGTATTCTCGGTAGGGCCGTATCCATTAATCAGCTGACACGTTGGCAACTGTTTCACCATGCGTCTCACATGGCGGGGGGACAATACATCGCCGCCGGCCAGAAGGGTGTGCAGGGGACGGAAGGCCTGTAAGTTCCAATCTGCCAGCTGATGAAATAATCCAGCGGTTAACCATAAAAGCGTAATTTGATGATCTTGTAAAAGGGCCCCAATGTCGTCAAACGATGGAAGCAGATTTGGGCCCAGGATGAGTCTGCCGCCTTGGGCGAGAGTAGCCCAGATTTCAAAGGTGGCAGCATCAAAGGCTGGGGAAGCCAACTGTAGGCAGACCGCGGGATCCGGCCAATTTAGATAAGTGGGACTTTGTACAAGGCGTACAATGTTCCGATGGGAAATCATCACTCCTTTCGGTTGCCCGGTCGAGCCAGAAGTATACATGACATAGGCCAGATTACCCGGTTGCAGGTCGGGAAGGGCAGTCTTATGGTTATGGCCTTTACAGAGGGAAGGGGGCCATTCCTCATCCACCGCCAGAATAGGAAAACTCTTTTCTCCGTCCACAGCTGCGATTGGGGGTAGACAGGTGGTGAGCTGACTCCGAAGGATAGCCGACGTTACTACCACTTCCACCTGGGCATCCTTGACCATATAGCGTAGACGATCAACAGGGATGGTGGGATCTAATGGCACATAGGCTCCGCCGCTTTTGAGAATGCCCAGCATTACCACCATCATGGCCAGTGATCGCTCCGTGTAGATTCCCACCCGGACTTCCGTCCCGATCCCCTGTCCAATCAAATACTGCGCCAGGTGACTGGCTCGTTGATCGAGGGCTGCATAGGTAAGATGGTGGTTGCCCTCCTGTATCGCGACGGCATCAGGGGTGGCAATTGTTTGGGCTTCAACTAAATGATGAACGCAGGGTGAAAGTGGTTCTGATGGTCCGAGTGGGTTCCATTCGATAAGCAGTTGGTGGCTCTCAGCGGCGCTCAGCAACGGCAGGCGGTGCACGGCTTGTGTTGGGTCGGCCACCAGACCTTCCAAGAGTTTATGGAAATGGGTAGCCAGGTTTTTGATGGTGGCATACTTAAAGAGATCCGTATTGAATGTCACCGTGCCATGCACTTTCTCTCCTGTCGTCACAAGGTCGACCGAGAGATCGAATTTTGCGGTTTGCCTGGAAGAGGGAAGGCGAGCGACTTCTAGATTCGGCAAAGTAAGCTCACCAGTTGAGTCCGCATGGTGAAGTTGAAACATGACTTGAATGAGAGGATGGCGACTGGGATCGCGAACAAGCTGCAGCGCCTCGACGAGTTTTTCGAAGGGTAGGTCTTGATGTGCATATGCGTTAAGGCAAGTTTCTCGCACCTGGTGTAGGATTTCACGAAAGGTTGGCTGTCCCTTGAATTGAGTTCGCAGGACCAAGGTATTCACGAAAAAGCCGATGAGTCCTTCCAATTCTGTGTGCGTGCGGCCGGCAATAGGAGTTCCAACCAGAATATCGCGTTGGTCAGTATAACGGCTTAGGAGAATTTGAAAGGCCGCCAGAAGGGTCATAAATAGCGTCACACCTTCCTGTTGACTAAGCTTCTTAAGCGCCAGAGTGAGCGTGGGAGACAGCGTGAAGCAGATTCCGTCCCCCCGATAGGATTGCTGCAGAGGCCGGGGAGCATCAAGGGGAAGCTCAAGAGAGGAAGGTGCCCCTGCCAGGTGGGTGCGCCAGTAGGAGAGTTGTTGCTCAAGGAATTCGCCCTGCAATCTCTGCCGTTGCCAGATGGCAAAATCAGCATACTGTAAGGGGAGGGGGGACAGCGTCATTGGCTGGCCCGTGACCTGCCCCGCGTAGAGGGTGCTCAGTTCCTGGAAAATAATTCTCATCGACCAGCCGTCGGTGATGATGTGATGCAGGGTGAGAAGGAAGGCATGTTCCTCCGGCGCCATGCGAAGGAGTTGACTTCGCCAGAGGGGGCCGGTGGCCAGGTCAAATGGTCGGCTGGATTCTTTTTCAAGAAAACGGGTGAGTTTGTCCTCCTTCGTTTCCTCAGGAAAAACAGTCAGATCACGATAGGGCAGTGATATGGTGGTCATCGGGGCAATGATTTGGACTGGCTGCCCGTCGATGACTGAAAAAGTGGTACGGAGACTTTCGTGCCGGGCTACCAATGCCGTCAGGCTGGCCTCGAGGGCGGAGCGATTTAAGGGCCCTCGGAGTCGCCAAGAATAGGACAGCAGATAGGCCGAGCTCCCAGGTTCCCATTGATCCAAAAACCAGAGCCGTTGCTGAGCAAAGGAGAGGGGAAGAGTTGTGGGACGAGACTGTTGGGTTATGTTAAATGAAGATTGCTTTTGATTGAAATTTTTAAGTCGTTGGGTGAGCCATTGTTGTTTGGCCTGGGTGCGCTCGGAATTATTTGGCATGACCAATGAACGGCAAAAAATCGGGATTATAGATTACTGATTATCCCGACGTTTCATATTGTCGTAAAGGAGGTTCGTACAGAATTCTAGTGGACTTTGAACAATTCTTTCGTTGGGCAATTTTCCATCATGATCTTTCAACAAGGTCAGAGTACGTTCCATGCCAGATTGAGCTCCGAATAAACAAGGCGTACTATAGTTCACAAGAGATACACCACCCTCCTGCAATTCACGAAAGCTCCAGGAGGGAGATTTTCCACCCACAATCTGATTGACCATAATTGGGCATTTCACCTTATCTCTAACCTCCCTTGCCATTGCTAAATCGGGCAGCGCTTCTACTAAAACGGCGTCTGCTCCACAGTCCGAGAATGCCTTAGCCCTCCGTAGGCGGTCTTCCGGATCCATGGCATCTGTTCGGGCAATGACGACAATGTCCTTTCGAGTTTCCAACACCCGGGTGAGTTTCAAGAGATATTCCTCTATTTCCAAGAGTTGTTTGCCGGGGAAATGCCCACACCGTCTAGGGCGTTTTTGATCTTCCATAATCACACCGGATGCCCCAGTTTCCTCCAAGAGGGAGACCACGTGAGAGGCAATTTCACTATCCCCAAATCCATCATCAATGTCTATGAGGAGGTGATGCTGTGGTAGAACAGTACGAACTCTTTGTGTGAATGCAACCAAGTCCGACCAACAAATAAAGCCGATGTCTGGTAGCCCATAATAGCTTGCCGCAAAACTAAATCCACTCAAAAATAGTCCATTGAAGTATTGAGCGGCGATAGACGCAGAAAAGACATCATAAACACCAATAAAGGGAAGAACACTTCCCTGCCATATTTCCTCTTTGAGTAGTTTTCCATGTCTTTGGCGCATAAGAATTTCTTTCTAAAACTGTGCGAACCCAATATAAGAGAGAATAAAAAAAAAGACAACTATTTGTCAGGTGAAAAAACTCCCATAAATTTAATGCCTTGGGCATTAAGAGTCTACGCTATTTGTCGGGATTTTTATTGATGAAATGAAGGGCATTTTAAAGCAAACGTTATATCCCGCAATAAGGAAGCCTCTCGAATTATAAAAACGGTGAATAGGACAAGATCCACTTCCATAGAAATGTCTTGACACGTATTATTTCAACGATCCCACCCAACGGGGTCCAGTTTCGTGGGAAATTTTCATAAGAAAGCCGATTTGGGCGGTACCATCCCCGACCGGGCTCTTGTCGGGAGCGACCAAAACAGTTTCAAAAAGGGGATTCAAGACTGAACGTTTTTTTCTGCCTCTCACGGTCGTTGATTTGGGGACCGTAGGTCCTTGCATCTCAAGAGGGAAGTCGCCAATCTTGCGCTGGATGTTCATGGCGTGGGTTGGTCAATCGACCCTGAGGTATAGATCAAATCCATCAGAAATTAGCGGTTTCATGACCCGCCAAGAGAGTGGGGGCACCAATTCCTGTGAATGTGGAATCCCAAAATTTGGTTAGGCATTCAGGCGGACTTTCCTGTGCCATCGAATTATTGACTAACTTTAGAAGAGGGATGATTCTTGTTGTTCAAGTGCAGGCGGGAATTACCGAATCGCACTCTTTTTATGGAATCTAGTAACGCCTTGAAATATTAGGTGTGGTTCGGAAAATGCTCCGTTTCATCAGGTAGCAAGTCTGAAAAGGTATTGGATAACTGGGCATCAATGACATTTGCTAATTGGGCAACGGTGGGATGTTCAAAAATAATGCGAAGCGGGATATCCAGATCCAATGCTTGACGGAGGCGTGCGATCACTTGGGTTGCCAACAGCGACTGGCCGCCTATGTCAAAGAAATGGTCATGAATCCCAATTTTTTCCACCGTTATCACTTCCTGCCACACCTTGACCAGCAGTTCTTCCAGCACATTGCGGGGTGCAACATAGGTTGTCCTTTGGGAGTGATTAATCCCTTCGGGAACGGGTAAGGCCCGTTTGTCCACTTTTCCATTCGGAGTCAATGGCAAAACCTCAAGGAACATAAAGACGGCTGGAATCATGTATTCTGGGAGTTGGGTCCGAAGGTAGGTGCGTAAATGAGAGACCTCGGGATGCCCGTTGGATGCGGGCAGGATATAGGCGATCAACCGATTGTCTCCTTGCGAATCTTTGCGGGAAAGTACAGCCACATTGTGTACACATGGATGCCGGCCAAGGCTTGCCTCAATCTCGCCAAGTTCAACCCGGAATCCACGGACTTTGACTTGTTGGTCTTTTCTGCCTACCACTTGAAAATTTGCGTTTGGCAAGTGAGTGGCCAAATCACCAGTGCGATACAACCGGGTACCGGGCCTGGACCGGAAGGGATCGGGGACAAACTTTTCAGCGGTAAGAGCAGGCTGATGGAAATACCCACGTACCCGCTCCGATGCCTCCACATACAGTTCCCCCTTTTGATGTACAGGAACCGGGGTACCTGTGGAATCGAGCACATACACTTTTGTGGTCTTTTTTTGATCCAACCTTAACGGTTGTTGGAAATTATCCCGATGAAGATGGATCCATGTTGCGCCAGGTGCTTCCGTGGCAGCATACGTCAGAAAAATATCAGCATTGAGGGTGGCAAAAAATCGTTCACGAATCGTGTCCGCCAGGATTTCCCCGCTACAACAGACAGAGGTCAGACTTGTGCAATCTTTTATATCTGGTTGATCAAGAAAAACCCGTAAGGACGACGGAACAAAATGCGAAATTGTGACCAACTCATTAATAATGAGCCTGACTAAATATGAGAAGTCCTGTTCTCCGCCAGATTTCGCAAGAATGGCCGTGCCCCCAGCCAAAAGTGGTTCCATAAGTTCCCACAGGAATGGCGCAAAACTCATCGGGCATTTCACTAACACCCGGTCTGTTGAAACGACCTTCAGGAGTTGCGTTTCGGCAGAGTTCTGCCCTTGTTCGGAGTCCAATGGCGGAACAGTTTTTCGATAGATTTCCATGACCCCTTTGGGTTGCCCAGTCGAGCCGGAGGTATAGAAGATGACTCGAAGATTACCCGCCTTTAACCGGTTTGTGGGCTTCTGACAACTCTCACGACCAAGATCCCGTTCAATGCTATTGAAATCGATCATGGTGACATCGCAATTTTCAAATACCTCAAAATAGCGTTCTTGAGTCAAAACCAGTACGGGCTGGCTATCTTCTATCATATAAGCCAACCGATCACGGGGATACGAGGACTCGAGAGGTAGTAGACAACCTCCAGCTTTAATGACACCAAGAATGCTCAAGATTCCAGGGATTGACCGGTCAAAACACACACCAACAATCGTTTCAGGTCCAATCCCTTTGCGTTGAAGCAACTGGCACAATTGATTGGTGCGCCGATTCAATTCCCGGTAGGTAATATGTTCATTTTCGAATACGGCAGCAATAGCCTCGGGTCTCCGATCTACCTGAGCCATGAATTCCTTGAGGGGGTCAATGCAATCGTGGTCCTCGGAATGATCACGAGAGCGGTCACTCATAAAGACCGGAGACTCTCTTTTGAGTACTTTTTCGTTACCAGATGACGGATCGTTTTGATCTGCATTCTGCTGCATGGGTTAGCTCTTTCGATATGCGAACTACTGGATGGTATTTATTTCATTAAATGATAAAAGGGGCCAATTTTTCATACAAGACAATTTTGTCAATATGCCATAGAAATTCATCGCACGTGTCCTGGCTTGCCGTTCTCAGAAAGCATGTCCAAACTGAATGGCAACGTTTTCCACTAAAGATGATGGAAGGGTGTAGCCCTCACAATTCAACTCCGCCGCCGCATATTCTAATTTGAGAAGAGTATTAAAATTATCGACTCCTATCTGGACGTCTACCAGACCAAATACCGGCTTCTGATCAGGCACCTTGGCTAAAAGAATGCTGGCCAAAACACAGCCCGTTATTCTCCAGGGATGGAATCGTGAAAATATTTTTGCGAGGCCAGGAGTCATCTGGTCCATCGCATGATGTGGCAAATATCTGAGACAGGGAATGACCGTCGGAGACCGCAGGATTCCTCCTTCGGTAAACAGAATGTCACGCTGATTCGTGGCGCGATCAATAGCGCTAGCCGCTTTAAAACAATGCGGCCCTGAGTCATCAACAATAAGGGATCCCGGCTGGAGTCGATCAACATCCAAGACATCCGGAACGTTCGTCGCCCCGATTATGAGTCTTGACCCGTAAAACGCTTTGGGGACGATGCCGGTTGACTCAATGAGTCGTACCTTTCCCTGAAAGTCATATATATGCAACACCTCCTGGCGAATGGCTTCCAACGCATCCTTCCGGTGATACAGATCACAGAGCAAGAGTTCTTCAGGATGCGGCAGGCAACTCAACATTAGCCGGAGGGATGCGAGGCCAATAGAGCCTAATCCGAGAAAGCCGACACATTCGGTTTCTAGGTCCCTTTGACTGACCTCGAGTATTTTCCGAATGGCCAAGACGACCGTGGCGGCGGTCGTTCCGTGACCTGTCGTGATTGTTGGTGCATTTTCCCTGTTTCCAATGATTTCTCGAATGGCATGTCCGTAGTTGGTGGCAGAGGGAAGAAGCCCGGTGAGTGAGGCGGTTGTTGCCCCGGCCTGCGAAGCGATTTCCAACCCCCGCCGGCTCAACTCGAGTAAGCGCTTTTGTTCGGAATAGAGTTCGATACCGGTTAAAGGAAGCATTAAGGTCCCGATACGGCCGATCGAGGTATCCAATATATGCGTGATTGTGGGTTGGTTGTGATACCAACCATGAAGTACCGCATCTCGTGTCAGGCCGGACTCATGAAGATACTGATCAGACAAATAATAAAGTGCCACTGAATCGATCGGTGGAATTTCCCCCTCTTTAATGAGCGAGCTTAAGGGGCGTTGTTCCACACGAAACTCCTGAGGAAGGTCCCTTAATACCTGTGAGATGTGCATCTTGATATGTGAAGGCACGATTGCCGATGAGAGAGCCTCCCGATTGTTTTTGGATGTATAGGGCCGGGATTCAGGATGTTGAGCGCAACCGCCGGATGTCACGGTTGCGAGGGAGGTATTGACCTGAGATGCCAGAATTGCAATATGTGAAGTATCGAATATGGAATAGTGATTGCCGGGTATTTCATACACTTCAACTCCGCCCTGAGTGATGCTTTCCCAATCCTTCTGGGCTTGTTTGTTTATTTTTGTACGAT
This sequence comes from Nitrospiraceae bacterium, assembly GCA_003523945.1. Lineage (GTDB taxonomy): Bacteria > Nitrospirota > Nitrospiria > Nitrospirales > UBA8639 > Nitrospira_E. Next base: position 16,460 of record DOFS01000365.1, read on the forward strand.
GAGCACTTGCCTGAAAAAGAGTAAGCTTTCCTGAATAGGACTTGGGATGATATGCATCCAAAGCTTTTCGAAGGGATTCAAATACGTCCCAAAGTTGTTTTATGTGGGAGAACTGCATTCCAACTGGTAACACCCCATGTTGAAGGCCATATTTCCAAAGCGCTCTTAATGTGGCGTCCTGGCCTGATTGTGAAGTTCCAGTTTCATGGAATATTTCAGTTAAATGGATCCGTTCCCCGCGTGAAAGATTTCTCCAAAACTGCCTAAGAGTGCTTTGGGGGTTTATGGTTGCAGACCACGATCTTTGTTGAGGCAGAAAACTATCAATGAGAATGAGAATCTCAACGTGTTGACCCATTGCTTCCAGCTGTCGGGCCATTTCATAGGCAATGACACCGCCCAGGGACCACCCCGCGAGATGATAGGGACCTAAGGGATTCAGAGACTGAATACTTCGAATGTAATATCCGGCAAGTTCTTCAAGGGAGGGGCTAAGGCCAAGCGTTGGAATAAAGTCAATGGCTTGCAACGCATATATGGGATATTCTTTTCCTAAATATCGGACCAACTCCTGGTAGCAGGAAATGCCTCCCCCAACGGGATGGACATAGAAAAACGGCGGAAGGGTGCCTTGGGGTTGAAGGCAGACCAGAGAAGTGTCCGGCTTGGGAAAGTCTAAATTGCCAGATTTTTTTTCTACGGCTTGTACCCTGGGATCCTCGGAGGCCTTTGAGGAAATGGGTTCTGCATTTTCCATGCTTTGTGATTCCTTGAGCTGAGTCACCGTTTCAGCAAATGCCCGCACAGTGGGAGCTTCAAACAAGGTACGAACAAATATTTCTATGCCAAACGCTTTGCGCACTTGTGAAATCAATTGCATGGCTAAGAGCGAATGGCCGCCTAATTCAAAGAAATTGGTTGCACGTCCTATGTCTTTTATGCCGAGGACCCTACCCCAAATTTCGGCAAGGTTTTCTTCTGTGGTAGTTTGGAGTGGCTCGAAACGTTCTGGAACCTCACAAGGCAATTGGGGAGCCGGGAGCGCGGTTCGGTCAATTTTGCCATTTGGGGTTAAGGGAAATTTGTCAAGCTGAATAAACCAATGGGGCACCATAAATTCAGGTAATTGTTTTCTTAGGTAAGCCTTTAATTCTTCGATCGATGGAGATGTTTGCGAAAACGCAATCTGATAATAGACCACCAATTGTTCCTTGCCCGGTGCATCTGTACGAATGACCACCAGGACCTGGGCCATAGTCGGCCATTGTACTAAGGTCTTTTCAATTTCATCCAATTCAATACGAAAACCCCTCAGTTTCACCTGGTGATCAAGTCGTCCTAACCAGGCAATTGTTCCGTTTTCACAGTACTTCGCGCAATCGCCTGTACGATATACCCGTCTTCCTCTACTTTGGTGGAAGGGATCAGGGATAAACCGTTCTGCTGTCAAATCGGGACGATTCAGATACCCACGGGATACACCATCCCCGCCAATAAAGAGTTCTCCTGGAACGCCAATCGGGACGGGCTGCAATCCGGTGTTTACAATATAGGTATGTGTATTGGCGATGGGGGAGCCAATCGTGATCCGGGGCGGTTCCGATGGAGCGATTCGGGTATAGGTAGAAAAGATGGTTGTCTCGGTTGGTCCATACAAATTCCAAAGTGCCCTTCCACGTTTGAGTAACTGATGGGCGAGGTCTTCAGATAGGGCTTCCCCGCCAGTGAGGATGATTAAATCGGGCTTGCCTCTCCAATTGGCCTCCAAGAGCAGGCGCCAACCGGCCGGGGTGGCCAGCATCTTTGTCACAGATTGGAGAGACAGCGTTTCTACTAATTGATGGCCATCCTTGATCTGAGCCTGGCTGGCTAGAATAAGACGTCCTCCGAAGGCCAATGGGGAAAACACCTCAAATATGGAGATATCGAACGAAAGATTTGTGGTGGTCAAAACAATATCCGACTCAAAATTTTTTAATTTCGATTCCACATCTAATAAAAAGTTGACAACTTTTCCATGTTCAATCTGGACACCCTTGGGTCGTCCGGTTGAGCCTGATGTGTATAAAACATACGCAAGTGAGCTGCCGGTGAGAGGTTGTGAAGGTTTCCTATTTGATTGGGTCGTGATCATTGACCAGTCTCGATCGAGAGAGACTTTGATTAAAGATTCCTGTGGAAAAAATGACTCCAGGCATTCTTGTGTCACGACAACGGGAGTTTGGGCATCCTGAGTCATGAACCGGAGACGCTCCAGAGGATAGGTAGGATCGAGAGGCACATAGGCTCCCCCTGCCTGCAAAATACCCAACAGGCCAATGATGAGTTCCGGGGCGCGTTCATGACACAAACCCACTCGAACCTCTGGACCCACTCCAAGCGATACGAGATAGTTGGCTAATTGGTTGGCGCGGCCGGTTAACTCTCGATAGGTTATGTGGTGGTCTTCGTAGACCAGCACGATGCCATCAGGCGTGCGCAATGCCTGTTGTTGCACCAAGTCATGGAGACAGACCTCAGATGGGTAGTCCGTGGAGGTGTTATTCCATGTCTCTACCAGTTGATGCCGTTCTTTCGAAGATAAGAGCGGGAGGCTGTCAATCCTCTGATCTGGATTAGCCACAACTTCCTCTATCAACAGAGTGAAATGCTGTATGAATCGATCAATGGTCCTGGCTTCAAACAGATCTGTCGCATACTCCACGCTTCCCTGGATTGAAGAGCCGCTATCTGTCAATGTCATGGCTAGGTCAACTTTGGCTGTTCCTCTGTAAACTGCTTCCTCACGAACGTCTATGCCGGGAAACCGTTGAAGATTATCGAGAGGAGTGTAGAGATGAAATAAAACTTGAAAAAGCGGATTCCTGCTGGGATCGCGATTGGATTGTAATTCTTTAATCAGGTTCTCAAACGGGAGGTCTCGATTGGCATAGGCATCAAGACACGTCTCCTTTAATCTTAAAACCACGCGGCGAAATGTCGGATTTCCGTCAAATTGTGACCGTATTAAAATCGTATTGATAAACAGCCCAATGAGTCCTTCTACTTCGTCGAGTGGGCGTCTAGCCACAGGAGTGCCCACCACCATGTCTCGTTGGCCGGAATATCGATAGAGCAATACTTGGTACACTCCAATGAGGAGCATGAACATAGTCAGGCCTTCTCCTTGGCACAGAGACTTCAGCTTGGATGTGAGAAGTGCCGGAATCGAAAACCGTTGATGACCACCCCGGTAGCTTTGACGCAGGGGTCGGGGATGGTCCGTAGGAAGGTCAAGGACTGTCGGCACATTCTCAAGTTTTTGACGCCAATAGGCACGTTGTTTTTCGTACTCGGCCCCTTGCGACCACTCCCGCTCCCAGATGGCAAAGTCCCCATATTGCAGCGCCAGGGGTGGTAGATCTGGCGTCCTTCCATTCAGGCAGTCTTGATATAATTTACCGAGGTCTCGCCACAGAATTTCCATGGACCAGCCATCGGCAATGATGTGGGGAAGAGTCAGAGATAGCCAGTGCTCTTCAGACGAAAGCTCCAGGAGCATGACACGAAATAAGGGGCCACGGCTTAGATTAAAGGGGCGTTCGGCTTCTTTGTCGGCCAGTTCCCGGGCTCGCTGATGCGGAGTGCTTGATGTCCACTCCCTTAAATCGTGGTAGATGATGTCTACCTGAGATTTTTGCCCAACAAGTTGGGAGGGGATGCCGTCTTCTGAAGTAAAAGTCGTTCGTAGCGTCTCATGCCGGAAAACCAGCAGATCCAGGGCCCGCTGTAAGGCGGAAACATTGAGGGTCCCACATAATCGAAATACTTTTGGGATATTATAAAGAGAAGTATCGGGGTCCCATTGCTCCAGAAACCACAAACGCTGTTGTGCAAAAGATAGGGGAAGGAGGCTGCCCCGTGTGTGCTTTGCTATATTTGGTCCTGGAGATTTGACTGTCTGCCTTGTGAAAAAACTCGCCAGAGTGGCAATCGTAGGATGGTCAAATAGGACACGAACTCCAACCTTGATGCCGAAGATTTTTTGAATTCGTGAAACCATCATCATGGCCAGGAGTGAATGGCCTCCCAGGGCAAAGAAATTATCGTGGCGCCCTATGACCTCAACTTTGAGGATCTCGGCAAAAATTTTAGCCAGACGCGATTCATCAGAAGTTTGTGGTGGAATCACAATTTCTGATTGACTGGTTGATGACGGTGGGGCAGGAAGCGCATGTCGGTTGATTTTTCCATTCGGCAGACGGGGAAGCTGCTCCAAGAGCATAAACGTCGAAGGAATCATATATGTGGGGAGGTACTGGGAGAGAAAATTCGTGATCTTTGATTTTTCCAATGAGGCATTCGTGGGGGTACCCACCACATACGCGACCAATCGTTTTCCCCCGGAAGGCATGGCCCAGGGGTGGACCACGGCCTGTTTCACTTCAGGATGTCGGCGTAGGACGACTTCGATTTCGCCCAATTCCATCCGGATTCCGTTGATCTTAATCTGGTGGTCCCGGCGGCCGAGATACCGGATTGTCCCATCCTCCTGAAAACAGGCCCGATCTCCGGTTTTATATAAAGTGGATGTGTTGAGCTCAGGAAACGGATTGGGGATGAAGACAGCCTGTGTGGCCCTCGGATTATTCAGATAGCCGAAACCCACACACACCCCTCCTAAATGGAGTTCTCCCGGAACCCCTACCGGTACCAGATTCAAATGGTCATCCAGGATCACGGCCTTTACATTCTTTAACGGGCGCCCAATCGGGATCGGGTCCGAACAGGGATCCGGGACTTCATGATAGATCGTACTAATCGACGCCTCGGTCGGACCGTATGCATTCGTGATCCGAACGCCCGGGCAGCACCTACGAAACTGATTAACGCGCAATGCGTGTAATGCCTCCCCTCCAATCAGCAGGTGGCGCAAAGAATCGAGCCTGGTTGGTAATAGAGGCTGCTGTTCCACTTCGTCCGCTAAAAGCGCAAACACAGAGGGAACAAAACCGGTGAGCGTGATACGCTCCTGCTCAATGAGCTGCAGGATGATTACCATTTCTAACCATGGGGTCGGGGAAGGCAGAACAAGGCGTGCCCCATGGGTCAGCGGCCACAGACATTGCCAAATGGATGCATCAAAGGTATGTCGTAAGGTGAGTAAAACGACATCGTCTTCTGACCAGGGGTACCGTTGTTGCATATTCCAGAGACGATTGACGATACCCCGGTGATGATTTATGGCCCCCTTGGGTACACCTGTCGAACCGGAGGTAAACAGGACATAAATCGGATCTTCAGATTGTACGGGAACGTTTACATTTTCTGTGAGAACAGAAAGGGCAGCAGCATCGACCTCCATGACCTTTTTCTCCGCCCACAGGTTTTTGAATCCAGCAGGATCTTGGTTGGCGAGCACGACAGGGCTGGAAAGCTGAGTGAGAAGAGTTCTCAGTCGCTCTGGTGGCCATGCAGGATCGAGTGGGGAGAAGGCTGCGCCTATTTTCATGATTGCAAGGTAACTGATAATCAGTTCCACGCTTCGCTCCATGACAACCGGTACCACATCACCGCGGAGAACGCCTTGCTGTTGAAGCTGTCGGGAAAGTCGATTCGCCTTGCCATTGATTTCCTGGTATGTCAAAGATTGCGATTCAAAAACCACGGCGATGGCCTCGGGGATCCGGGCCGCTTGAGCTTCGAAGAGGTGGTGTACGCAAGCCCCGAGGGGATAGCTGGTGGTGGGGGCATTCCAGTCCACCAGCTGTTGGCGGCGTTCGGCTTCGGTCAGAAGCTCAACGGCAAACACCGGCTGCTCCGGATTTGCGACCAGGGCCTGCACCAGCTTGTAGAAATGTGTCATCATGCGGGTGATGGTCGCGGCGGCAAACAAATCTGTGCGGTAATCCACGACCCCCTTGAGGGCGTTGTCTGCCTCCACGAACGTCAGATTGAGATCAAATTTTGCCAGCCCGCCACGGTTCGGCAGGCGCTCAATCTCCACCCCGGGCAGCGTCAAGTCCTGACCATCCTGCGTCTGCAATTGCAGCATCACTTGGAAGAGCGGATTGCGACCGGGATCCCGCTCGGGCTGCAGTTCTTCCACCAGTTTTTCAAACGGAAGATCCTGGTGGGCATAGGCGTTCAAACACACCTCCTTGACCCGGGCAACCACCTCCGCAAAGGTCGGATTGCCGGGTAGGCGGGTGCGGAAGAGTAAGGTGTTGACGAACAAGCCAATCAGCCCTTCGCTCGCTGGATGCGTCCGGTTGGCCATGGGCGAGCCGACGACGATATCGGTTTGGCCGGTATAGCGGGCCAGAAAGACTTGAAAGGCTGCCAGGAGCGTCATGAACAGCGAGATGCTGGACCGATGACTGAAGATGTGCAGGGCCTGCGTCAGTTCAGCCGGGAAGGTGAATTGGTGCTTGGCCCCCCGATAGGACGGCACCACCGGGCGGGGGTAATCCGTGGGAAGCTCAAGGACCGGGGGCGCCCCGTCAAGTTGCCGCCGCCAATAGGTCACTTGGTCGGCCAAGACGTCGCCTTGCAGCCAGTTGCGCTGCCAAATCGCAAAATCGGCATATTGGCAGGGGAGGGCCGGCAGGGAGGCCGGAGTACCGGTGAGCTCCGCGGCATACAGCACGGACAATTCTTTCAGCAGGATCTCCATCGACCAGCCGTCGGTAATAATATGATGCAGCGTCAGGACGAAGACGGCCTCGGTCTCGGCCACCCGCAGTAAGTGGGCCCGCGCGAGGGGCCCCCGGGTTAAATTAAAGGGCCGCTGCGTTTCCTCGGTGATCAGCCGCAACAGGGTGGCCTCGCGTATCTTTTCCGCCTCGTCGGGGACCTCGGTCAGGGTCAGGGTTGGGTATGCCAGTTCCGTCAAGGATGGGATGTGTTGATAGGGGAGGTCATCGACCACCGGAAAGACGGTGCGCAGGCTTTCATGCCGCGCCACGAGAGCCGCCAGGGCAGCGCGTAACGCGTCAACCCGGAGCGGTCCCCGCAGACGAAAGACCGAGGACACGTTGTACAAGGCACTATTGGGCTCCCAGTGCTCTAAAAACCATAATCGTTGTTGGGCAAAAGAAAGCGGGAGATGTTTCCTGGAGATAATCGGAAGGATTTCATCAAGCTCTGTGGGTTTCCTTTTGCCTAACTCAACCCCCAACTCCTTAATGGTTGGCGCCTCGAATAGTTTACGGATGGAAAGTTCTTCTCCAAATACTTTTCTTATCCGAGAAATGAGTTTCATGGCCAGTAGTGAATGGCCACCCAACTCAAAAAAATTATCTTGACGTCCCACCCGTTCAACCTTTAGGACTTCTCCCCAGATTTTGGCTAACAGTTCTTCTTTGGGGGTCTCTGGAGGGACGAATTGGTTCGATTCGTCTATGACTCCTCTAGGAGCTGGTAACGCACGATGGTCGACTTTCCCCGTAGGAGTTAGCGGTACCACATTCAGCATGACCCATGCCGAAGGAATCATATAGGCCGGCAGGCGAACACCCAGAAATCGTTGTAGCTCTAACGGTTCAAAAATTTCACTGGCGGGTGAGGGCGCAACATAGGCCACCAACTGTTGTTGCCCTGCCTCCTCACGCACCACGACTACGGCTTTGCTCACGCCGGGGTGTTGTTCAAGTTCTATTTCAATTTCTCCCGTTTCAATCCGATAGCCACGAAGTTTTATCTGATGGTCGATTCTTCCAAGGAATTCAAGTGCGCCGTCTGGGTGATATCGCACCAGATCGCCAGTTCTGTATAAACGCTGGCCTTCAGCATGGTTAAAGGGACTTGGTACAAATCGCTCTGCGGTCAAGTCGGTTCGGTTGATGTAGCCTCGTGCGAGTCCCACCCCTCCCAATAACAGTTCTCCCGTCACACCAATAGGGACCGGATGTAGCCATTTGTCCAAAACGTAGGCTTCTTCGTTCGCAATCGGGCGCCCGATGGGCGGGCGAGGGGGCCAATCCTTGCATGGCCCTTTCAGTGTATAGGCGGTGCTGACATGACTCTCTGTTGGTCCATACTGATTGTGAAGAGTGCAAAGAGGAAGTTTCTCAACGAATCGTCTCAACGAATGTGTGATCTGGAGGGCCTCGCCGGCCGTGATGATCTCCTGTATCCCGGTCGGCATCAATTCCCAGAATTCTGCGATCTCCGCGAGTTGATTGAGTGCAACGACTGGCAAAAATAATCGTTCAACCTGTGCCGTATTTAGGAGTTTTAACAAGCTAACGGGTTCCTGGCGTTGTGTCTCGTTCATCAGGACCAGGGTTCCTCCAAATCCAAGGGTCGCAAAAATCTCTTGAACCGATACGTCAAAATTGAGCGAGGTGAACTGCAAGGTGCGCGCATCCACAGGCACGGTCGTATGCCGATGTTGCCACGCCAAGAGATTGACTATCGCCTGATGTGTCATTGCCACGCCCTTAGGCTGTCCGGTTGAACCAGAGGTATAAATCACATATGCCAGATTGGTGGGTGTGACACGGGTATGTGCAACTGGGCTAGAAGGTTCACGAAACGGTATAAGTGTCTCGTCAATCCACACGTGGTGAACCCTGGATTCGGTAAACAGATCCTGGAAGCCCCGCTGCGTGACCAATACTGAGACATCGGCATTCGTCAGCATGAAGGTCAGGCGTGCCCGAGGGTAAGTGGGATCCAGGGGAACATAGGCCCCGCCGGCTTTCAAAACCGCAAGTACGGCCACAAGCATGTCTACGGATCGTTCCACGCACACACCCACAGGAATATCAGGTCCCACTCCAAGATGCTGGAGATGCCTCGCCAAAATGTTGGCCTGGTGATTGAGCCGTGTGTAGGTCACGGCCTCTTCACCGAATACGATAGCGATCGAATCGGGCGTTTGGCGCGCTTGCTCTTCAACGAGCTCATGCACACACCTATCTTTAGCAAAAGCCGTTTCTGTGGCATTCCACTGAACGGTTAATTGATTATTTTCGGCATCCGTGAGAAAGGGGAGTTGATCTACCTTCTGCGTCGGATCTGCAATGATTTCCTCCAGCAACCGTTGATAATGTCCGATCAGCCGTAAAATCGTGGCTTCCTCAAATAAATCCGTCGCGTACTCGACACCGCCGTATAAACCGCCGCCTCGATCTCCTAACGAAAACAGTAAATCAAATTTTGCTGTGCCACTATCAAGAATTTGTCGACTAGCGGCCAGGTTGGGAATTGTCACTCCCGGATCGTGAGGGGTATACAATTGAAACATCACTTGAAAGAGCGGATTTCGGCTGATATCCCGTTCGGGTTCTAATTCTTCTACTAATTTTTCAAATGGAACATCTTGATGGGCATAGGCCCCCAGACACACATTACGCACCCGTCCCAGGACTTCTTGAAATGTTGGATGACCAGATAAATCGGTACGTAACACTAGCGTGTTTGCAAAAAATCCGTTTACCAACTCCAACTTTTCCTGCGATCGATTGGCGATGGGGGTACCCACTACCACATCGAATTGCCCGGTATAGCGTGCGAGTAACACCTGAAAGGCAGCTAGCATCACCATAAAGAGTGTCACGCCTTCTCGCTCGCTGATTTCATGAAGCGCGTGAGCCATCTTTTCGGAAAATGCAACTGGCTGGCGACGCCCGCGGTAACTCGGTACAGCCGGGCGTGCAAAATCTGTCGGCACTTGCAGCATGGGTGGTGCCCCGGCCAGTTGATGTCGCCAATAGACCATGTGGTCCTTGAGACGCTTCCCCTGAAGCCATTCTCTCTGCCATATTGCAAAATCTGCATATTGCAATGGTAACGGAGCGAGATTCGGTATTTCCTTACTCAGCGCAGCTTGATAGCACACCAACAATTCCCGAAAGAGCAACTCCAAGGACCAACCGTCAGAAATAATATGGTGCAGCGTCAGTAAAAACAGATAATCCCCCTCAGCAAGGGTGATGAGAGTGGAACGAACTAACGGACCGACAGCCAGATCAAAGGAGCGATGAGATTCGGCAAGCGCGAGAGCAGAGATGTGTTGATCACGACCCTGAGGGTCTTCCTGCGACAAGTCAATCGTGTTGAGAGTTATGGCGAATTCACGGTGAATAACCTGAGTCGGAACTCCGTCCTGCTCGACGAACGTGGTGCGCAGAGTTTCGTGGCGATTCACCAGGCTTTGTAATGCCTGCTCCCATATCGTGATGTGAATGGACCCACGTAACCGATAAGCCACAGCCATATTGTAAAGAGGACTATTTGGCTCCCAACGATCCAAAAACCAGAGCCGCTCCTGTGCAAAAGAAAGTGGGATTGGTACTGGCCTCGTTAGAGATCCCAAGATGGGCACAGTCTCATCTGCCACCTCGGGATTGAGTTGAGTTATCACTTCAGCAACGGCTTGGACTGTTGGCGTGTCAAAAAGCGTTTGCAACGGTAGTTCGACATTCAACAACGTGCGTACCCTTACCACGACCTGCATGGCTAATAGGGAATGGCCACCTAGAGTGAAAAAATTGTCGGTTATTCCTACTTGCTGCACCCTCAATACCTGAGCCCAAATTTCACTTAGGAGGGCTTCAGTCGGTGTGCGAGGTGCGAGGTAGTGATGTGCTTTGGAGCCTTTGAAGACGGTTGGTGGGGGTAAGGCTTTTCGATCAATTTTGCCATTCGGCGTTAAAGGTAGGGCATCCAAAAACACGAAAATGCCTGGAATCATGAATGACGGAAGTTGCTTCCTGAGAAACTCCTGAAGAGTTTTCTGTCTGATACTCAGCTTGGTTTTGTTAGGGTATTCTAGTGAGTCCACCACATAAGCGACCAATTCCGGATCCGTGTTCACGTCGGTACGTAAAATTACCACACTCTCCTGGACATGGTCATGTCGGGAAAGAACCTGCTGGATCTCTCCCAACTCAATCCGATGGCCTCTGACCTTCACCTGATGGTCGATACGGCCTAGGAATTCAAATTCTCCATTTAGCCGTTGTCTCACGAGGTCACCGGTTCGATATAAACGTGCGCCGGGATATGGCCCGAAAGGGTCAGGGATAAATTTTTCAGCCGTCAACCCGGGTTGTTGCCAATATCCCCGTGCCAACCCCTCACCCCCAATGTAGAGTTCTCCGGCTATTTGAAGGGGCACCGGACGTTGCCCTGAATCTAAAACGTAGGCCTGAGTGTTGGGCAAGGGTCGCCCAATGGTGCCTGGGTCATGCGGTTGACGTAAGGCACCAGTGGAATAGGTGGTCGCCTCGGAAGGCCCATACAGGTCATACACTTTCTTGGCATGTGTCTGCTGATATAGTGAGGTGACCAATGCAGGCGTTAAGGGTTCACCAGCCAGATTGATGACCTGCACAGAGGAAGGAATTGCGTCAGCTTGGAGCAAGGCTAGCATTGCAGATGGGACCGTATTCACGAGTGTGACCCGATCGGCGGATGGGAGGACCGGCAAATGTAAGGAATTCTTGGCTAAGACAACGGTTCCTCCCCAGCTTAGGGGTCCGAATAATTCAAAGACTGACAGATCGAAACAAATCGAGGTTGAAGCCAAGACGGCTTCATATTCGGTCGGAGAGAAATGTCGGGCGAACCAGTAAAGAAAATTGACAACACTCCCATGTTCAATAGCTACTCCCTTGGGTCGCCCCGTAGAGCCTGAGGTATAAAGAATATAGGCTAAATTTTTTATCCCTACGTTTGCTTGTGACGGAAGGCTTAATGGATCGACTTTGGTACCAGGGCAAGCGCCAGGGTTATCGATGTCCACCTGGGGGATCGAGATACCACTGATCAGCATCTGAGTAGCCGTATGAATCACAATCATTGCAGCCTGTGAATCCTCCAGCATGTATCGAATTCGCTCTTCCGGATACCCAGGATCCAAGGGTATATACGTCCCCCCGGTCTTGAGGATACCCAATAGGCTGACGACCAGCTCCGAAGACCGCTCCATTAATACTCCGACACGAGTTTCAGGGCCTGCACCGCTCTGGCGTAGAAGCCGGGCAACATGATTGGCCTGTCGGTTTATTTCAGCATATGTCAGAGAATGGCCATTGCATTCAAGGGCTATCGCATCTGGCGTACGTAAAGCCTGGGTCTCGAACAATTCATGAATGCAGATATCTTTTGGATAGTCCGCGTGGGTTGTATTCCAATCCCTAACAAGCTGATGGTGCTCATCAGGCGATAGAATGGAGAGGTTCTCAAGGGTTTGCTGCGGGTGGGTCATTAGCGTTTCAAGTACTGCATGAAAATGTCCGGCTAGCCGCTCAATCGATTCTGGCGCAAAACGATGACGATGGTATGTGAAGTCAATCCTCAGATGTGTGCCACCCAGACCTGAAATCAGAAGAGGAAAATTTGTTGCCCCACGAACGTGGAACTCCCATTCAGGCCAATCGCTTTGCTGGGAACAAAGAGTAGCATTGAGCGAACCATGCTCATACACCACCACACTTTCAAAAAGCGGTTCGCCTTGGGGCAGATCACTCCATTGTTGAATGTGGGGCAAAGGGGTTTGTTCAAATGGACGCTGGGCCAACCATTGCGCCCGGATATTTTTTAACCAGTCGGATGCCGGTTGGTGCGGGGGGACGGCCACACGCATAGGCAGAGTATTGATGCAGAGACCTACCGTATCTCGTATCCCGTCAGGCAGGCAGGAGCGGCCCGTTCGGGTCACCCCGAAAACCACGTCCGATTGACCGGAGTACCGTGAAAGAATCAATGCCCATACGGCGATAAGGATCGTGTTGAGTGTGCATCCGTTCCTGGAGGCAAGATCCATTAATTGAGCGGTGAGCTTTTGGGAACACGATAACGTATGCGTCTCAATGCCCTGATGGATGTCTTTCCGGGTTTCCGGCAGATCTATCCCTAATGGAGTCGAAGCCTCCATTGTTCCCAAAAAATGACGCCAAACTTGCTCCTGGGAATCAATTGGTTGAGTCTCCAGCCAATCCATGAACGACCAATATGGAAATGGCGCCGGCAATTCCAGGTCTTGCCTATTTCGTTTGGCCTGGTAGGCGGCACTGAGTTCTTTAAGGATAATTACACGGGAACGGCCATCGAGTAACAGATGGTGGGATGTCCAGACCAACTTATAATGTGCTGGAGCAAACTGGATCAGGGTAAATCGCATCAATGGGGATTGTTCAAGATCAAAACCCTGAAGACAGTCCTCTTTGAGAAACTGGTCGAATTTCCTGGTTTGGCTGGCATCAGAGAAACGACGCCAATTTCGTTGTTTGATGGAACACCGGACCGCTGGTTTGATGACTTGAACCGGTTCCCCATCCGGACCAAAATGGATATGAACTCGAAGATTTGGATAACGTTGGAGTATACACCTCAAGGCCCAGGAGAGGGCCGAAACATCAATCTCTTCGTGAATATTCCCGATGAGTTGCTGAACGTACAACCCCGAAGCAGGTTGTTTTATTGTATGAAACACCATCCCCTTCTGAAGAGCAGAGAGCGGAAAGGGGCGTGTTTGAGAGGTTCTACGCATATGAGATCGAGGAAAAGTTTGGCGTGTATTCTAAGTCTGAATTCTGAGAATACTCATAGTTCCATAATAATTCCAAGCCTACGGCAGAATTTGATGGACCAGGAATCATAAGAAGCATTGTGCATCCCTACGGCAAAATGACTATTGGATATTTACAACTAAGGGGGAGGGAAAGCTGGCGTTGAAAAAACGAAATCCAACTAAACAGAAGTGAGTTAATAGGCTCACGATAAACGGAATTGAAGAAGAAAGACAACCGGCCAGGGGGAGGTTGCTATCTTTATATTCATATCCTTTGGTTGATCAATAGAAAAAATTGTTGAAGGAGGGGTCTGAACGACGAAATCTCCGATGGGGGTAAAGTACATTAATCGATCCTAAAATCCCACAATTTCTTATTCAATCTGGGGAAAGCAGGAATGAAGGAGTATGAGTTGAAAATCAATACTATCGTCAAGTCAACTAGCCATTCCGCTCCAGGTCCCGGACATCGACATCCTCTATTAATTTAAGAAATAGAAATGTTTTGTTGAAAAACAACACAAGCCGAGTGGATTTAAAAGATAAAAAATAGAACCCCGATGGGTGGTGGACTCTGAATCTTTTGTCATTTTTCTTGAGTGTTTTTTGTTTAGATTGAAAGAAATGGTTACCTCTGTTTGAAGCCATTCTCTCCGAATAGCAACTGGAACTATCGCCTGAGCAATTCAGGAGTCGTTGGTATCAGGATCCTCCGATTCATTCAATGGCCAATCCGCAAACGTCTTGGTTAATTTACAATCAATTTCTCTGGCTAATTCAGCGACAGTCGGATGTTCAAAAAGGGTGCGGAGGGGAAGATCCATTTCAAGAAGATGACGAAGGCGGGCCACGACTTGGGTCGCCAACAGCGAATGGCCGCCCAGGGAAAAAAAGTTGTCATGCACACTGATATCATCCTCCTTGAGCAGATCACACCAAATCTCACCCACGGCTGCCTCAAGCGGTGTCCGGGGAGCTACGTAGGCCGCAGCTCTCACCTGCGGAGTCTGATCTGGCGGGGGTAAGGCCATACGATTCACCTTGCCATTGTGGGTCAGGGGTAGGGCCTCAAGGAAAACAAATATAGAAGGCACCATGTATTCGGGAAGCCTTCGCCGTAAGAGGATTAACAAGTCGTCCGTGCTGGGGTTTTGGGTCTCTCTTGGCACAATGTAACCTACCAATTGTTTGGTGCCGGGGAAGTCTTCACGGCAGAGCACAACGGCTTGAAGGACGTCCGGATGTTGTCCCAAAACGGTTTCGATTTCCCCCAGTTCAATTCGAAAGCCCCTAATCTTAACCTGATGATCTAATCGCCCCCCATATTCAATCGTACCGTCCGGCCGATACCGGGCCAAATCGCCTGTTTTGTATAATCTGGCGTTGGGTTCCTTGCTAAGAGGATGCGGAATGAATTGCTCAGCTGTCAGATCAGACCGCTTGTGGTATCCCCTGGCCAATCCAACTCCACCGATATGCACTTCTGCGGGTATTCCAATAGGCCTGGGTTGAAGATATTGGTCTAAAAGATATATTTGCATATTGCTAATGGGACGGCCGATAGGGATTGAACCTGAAAACGAATTCCCTTGGGAAACTTCATAGGCACAGCATCCCACGACCGTTTCGGTTGGACCATACTCATTGACGATTTTCGGCCATTTTCCATAACTGTTCCACCCAGCTAGGGTTTGTGCAACCAGTGTCTCTCCTCCCAGGAATAATGTTCCGATTCGCTCCAAAATATCTTCCGGTTGCAACAGTTGGTTGATTCCCTCTAGGTGAGATGGGGTCATCTTGAGTAGACCGAAGCTACCGTACGATCGTAACGCGGCGACAATTTCCTCCAACCCGGCGGATTCATCAATGAGCCGCACACTTCCTCCTGCAAGCAGGGGGGCAAATAAACTGGTAACAGTCAGGTCAAACCCAATTGAAGAATGAACAAGAGTTTCTAGCCCTTCCCCCACGGGATAAGTACTTGTGAACCACGCGAGATAATTCACTAATCCCCGATGGGTGATCACTACGCCTTTCGGTCTTCCTGTTGAGCCGGAGGTGTAAATAATATAAGCGGGATTGTCGGGCACCACGCTACTGCGAGGATTGATCTCGCTTTCTCGAGAAATTACCGAACCATTCGTATCGAGACAGATTGTTTGAATGCCTTCCGTCGGCAGGTGGGCACAGTCATGTTGCTGGGTCAGCAGAAGCGAAACCCTACTGTGGTCGAGCATGTAGGCCAGACGGTCGTTGGGAGAATTGATTGCGAGTGGTAGATAGGTGCCTCCAGCTTTGAGAATTCCTAGCAGGCCCACCATTAAATTTAGTGATCGTTCCATGGCAATGGCCACAATTTTCTCTGGACCCACGCCGAGACGCTGCAAGTGATGAGCGAGTTGATTGGCCTTGCGATTGAAGGCGTCATAAGTCAGGGCTTTCTGCTCAAAAACGATGGCAACCGCATCCGGCGTTTTCTCAACCTGTTCTTCAATCAGCTCATGAATGCATTTAGTAAATGGATAGGCTTGAGCCGTCTCGTTCCACTCTAGGAGCTGTTGTTGTGCCTCGGCCTTTGGAAGGAGTGGAAGCGTGGTGATCTGCTGATCGGGGTTGTCGACAATTCCTTCGAGTAGTTGTTGGTAATGTCCGACCAATCGCTGAATGGTCTCCAAAACAAATATGTCGGTGGAGTATTCCATGGTCCCATGCAAGATGCCGGCTGTCTCCCGAAGCGTACAGTTCAAGTCAAATTTGGCGCGCTGATGGCAGATCGGTTCTGGTGTGATGTGTAGGCCTGGAAACGAGGGGGCAGCATCGGGTTGGCTAAAGAGTTGATACATGATTTGAAAGAAGGGGTGGCGGCTGGGATCACGCGTCGGCTGGAGGGCTTCGACCAACTTTTCAAAAGGCACATCTTGATGGGTATAGGCATCAAGACAGATATTTCGCACCTGCTGTAAGACTGCTCGAAAGGTGGGCTTCCCTTTGAATTGGGTCCGGATGACCAACGTGTTCACGAAAAAGCCAATCAGGCCTTCCAGGTCGGAATGGGTGCGTCCCGCTATCGGGGCCCCGACAAGAATATCCCGCTGGCCGGCATATCGGAATAACAGGACCTGAAAGGCCGCCAGGAGAGTCATGAACAGTGTGCCCCCTTCCTGCTGGCTAAACGTTTGGAGGGCCTGTGTTAGGGAGACAGGGAGAGTGAATGTCAGGCGCTCCCCACGGTGGGTTGGCTGCGGTGGCCTTGGGAAATCGGTCGGGGCCTCCCAACCCGGGAGGGCCCCGGCCAGTTGAGTGCGCCAGTAATTCAGTTGCCGTTCAAGATCCTTCTCCTGCAAACATTGTCGCTGCCAGATGGCAAAGTCGGCATATTGTAGGGGTAGGGGCGGCAGTGCGGCCGGTTGGCCCGTCACCTGAGCGGAATAAAATGTGCTTAGTTCCCGGAACAATATATCCATGGACCAGAGGTCGGTGATGATGTGATGCAAGGTGAGCAGGAGAATGTATTCCTCGGCATCCAGGCGGAGAAGGTGAATTCGCCAAAGCGGCCCAGTGGTGAGATCAAAGGGCCGATGCGCGTCGGTGGAAGCTATTTGGGAAGCCTGCTGCCTCCGGGTCTGGGGATCTCCTGATGACAGATCAATTCGTGTCATCGATACGTCAACCTCATTTCGAATGACCTGAGTCGGGATTCCATTCTTTTCGACAAATACCGTCCGCAAGGTTTCATGCCGGGCTACGAGCGCTGTCAGGCTGGCCTGGAGGGCGGTAATGTCCAACGGGCCTTGAAGGCGCCAAGCCTGGGTCAGCAGATAAGCTCTATTACCTGGTTCCCATTGATCAAGAAACCAGAGCCGCTG
>DOFS01000284.1 GCA_003523945.1 Nitrospiraceae bacterium
CTGATGACCCGCTTGGACCGGGTGGTGCGCGCCCACGGGAAGTTTATGAAGGACCAACTCACCCGTAATGGTATTGACTGCTTTCATGGTCGCGCTGGCTTTGTGTCCGCCCATGAAGTGCGGATCCAAAAGACTGACGGCACGGCCACTCTCGTCACGGCACCGATTATCGTCGTCGCCACCGGCTCTCGCCCACGCGTACCTGAGAATATTCCCATCGACCATGAACATATTCTGGACAGCGACTCCATTCTCTCCCTCGTCTATTTGCCGAAATCCCTGACTGTGTTGGGGGGTGGTGTGATTGCCAGTGAATACGCCTCCATTTTTGCTTTACTGGGAGTGCACGTCACCATAGTGGATACGGCGGACCGCCCACTCAAATTTTTGGATCAAGAACTCACAGATGAATTTTGTGAAGCGTTTGAGAAAACCGGAGGGCACTATCGGGGCGGACAAAAAATCGCCACCGTCCAGTGGGACGGATGCTCTAAGGTGACGACCGTTTTAGAAAGTGGTGAAACGCTGGAAAGTGAAAAGGTGCTCGTGGCTCTCGGACGAGTGTCCAATCTGGAACATTTACATTTACCAGCCACTGGGATACAGCCGACGACTCGTGGGCTCATTCCGGTCAACCACCACTGCCAAACTACGGTACCCCATATCTATGCAGTCGGTGACGTCATCGGCCCCCCGTCGCTGGCATCCTGCTCCATGGAACAGGGCCGCCGTGCTGTCTGTCATGCCTTAGGTCTCAACCCCGGCGTCGCTCCTGAGCATATCCCCATGGGAATCTATACCATTCCTGAAATGTCCAGCGTGGGATTAAGCGAACAGGAAGCCACCGCCAAGTATGGCGGAGCGACCGTGGGAAGAGCCAGGTTTCATGAAATTGCGCGTGGACAGATCTCCGGCATGACCCATGGATTGCTCAAAATGATCGCCGACCCGAAAGGCGAACAACTGTTAGGCATTCATATCGTGGGAGAGGGAGCCACCGAACTGATTCATATCGGCCAAATGGGCTTGCTCCACAATATGCCCATCGACCGATTTATTGACAACATCTTCAATTTCCCGACCCTCGCCGAAACCTACCGGGTCGCCGCACTCGACATCGCCAAACAACGCCAACACTGAACAACTGGCTTCTGTATTTGGATGGAATGTTCCCAGCATCGAACCCGTCATCATTGGATGATGAATGATTCGGCCATGGATAGATACACAGGTTGAAGGGGGAAGGCCCTATCGGTGCGCTACCCCATAATGGCAGAAATCTTCTCAAACATCCTCAGAACCGGTAACTGAGTTCAAGCATGTGCAGATCCACTCCGCGATTATTGCTCCCGTATATTGAGGCATCTGACATATGATGAAACCGATATCCGGCGGATATCCTCCAGGGAAGATGATAGGTAATGCCACCATGCCCGATAATTTGAACGGGTCCGCCAATATCCTGGCGGCCATATTTTTCCTCGCTCAGATACGCCGCGCCACCGCCAATATCGAAGGTGAATCTCCAACTTGGGTTCGAAAACGCAAGCCCAGGGCCGACCTCCCCGATAAACCCTGAGTCTCCTGCCGCTCTCAACGTTCCGGCAGAAACATTCAGCCTGAAACGGATATCCCATCCGGAGGAAAAATCCCAACTCCAAGGAGTTCCGACCACGGCAAACACGTCGTATTGCTCAAAATCTTCTTTTTCGGTGGGTGGAATGCCTAACGTTTCAGAATTGATCCCTCCTCGTATCCCAACGGAGAGTACTTCCGTCTCTTTTGTGTGGGCCAAGCCCGAAAAAATTACCGTGAGACACACCGTCATCACCAAGACACCGGTTATCGTTGCTGGGACTTTGGACTCGATTTTCCTTCTCTCCACAGTTGGTCCTTTTGTTGTATTATGATAACAGCTCATCACATCACCATTCGCCGGCAAAATGGACAAGTCTTGATTTGTGTACCGCATGCTCGTCCCTTGACACATCGCCACTTGAGGCCAGAGAGAGGTTATTCACGATCTTTCCACGCGTGAAACTTCTCTGCCCCCTGAACGAGGTCTGTGAGAAAAAATTATAAGAGGGGATTACAAAAATAATGACAATGGTGTGGTGTAATGAGGGGGTAGACGATGAGGCGATTCTATCATATTCTCACTCGCCTGTCGTCCCCCCTTTGAGACTCAGGGGAAGGAAGTCAACACGGTCAACGAACTTTTCGATTTTTTGAGGCCGTCTATCCCGAATTCGAAGGTGACGGCCCTTTCTCGTTTCCTCCATTCACGCCTAACAGACTTTCTTCACTCGGACCAAACATGTGTTAGTTAGCCAATACCAGGGGCCAGGTCTTCATCAAGCCTCTCTTTTTGGGACTCGTTATAGGCTTTCTCAGCATCGTCTAACGCCGTGGATTGTTGAATTTCTTGGACCTCTTTTGGAGTAAGATATTTTAATGCCGTGGCGCCAAGCACCTTTTTCTCAGCGGTACCCTTTAATTGAATATGAATCAAGGCATCTGCCCCCATACGTTGCGCCTTCTTCACCAGAGCAAAATGGAGTTCATCCCAATTCACTTTCGATTTATCAGGAGATTGTCCGACCTCTATCTCATCCAACGTTTCATAGGGGACAATGGGCATTTCATCAAGTATTTCAACAACTTTATTGAGGTAAGCCTGGTCATCGGGCGGAGGGACATTTTCAATAACAGGTTCAGAACGAGGGTATCGGGCCGCCTCCACATTAAAATCCTTCAGTCGCATGGCGGCCAATGCCGCCTCGTGAGGATTACTGCTTCCTGATAACCGCTTGAGTTTCTCTACTCGCGCAAGAGCTTCTTGCAGGCTCATTCTGGCCCCACTTTTCCGCAGAGCATTCACTGGCATTTCACAACTCCATGATCGCTTGCCATAGGTCTTCCGTGGCTCATTTTAAAAAGGTAAGAAAATTTTCATAATCAACCGTCCTTAGGTTTTGAATACAAGAAGAAGCCGTTAAATAGCAGATGGACCTAAGCTTTTGCTGTTTTTTCTACCTTCCCAGGATTCAGGTTGTCAAATGGTCTTTTGGAAAGAGACTCCCCATCCCCAAAGTCCTTCCCCTTCCTTAGGTTGGCGAACGGCCAATGGCCATGGAAACCACAAGTTGACCTTGGGCCACCGACGACCTTCAAGGACTTTGGCTAATAGACCAAGAACTCATATTCCAACCTTAGGAGCCAGGATAATGTCTTTGACCCCAGAAGCTTCCCTAACTAAAATTGAGATTTAAGGCCCCTGTGAGACTCTGATTGGTCGGAAAATGTGGAATGAACACGGGATCAGCGCAAACAGCTTTATTCCGATTAGTTTAGCAGGACTCGTTCTCGGTCATGGAAGCAATAACGACTTATTATTCCTCATTCATTCGCGCAACCGTGTTCCTCTTGGATTCTGATCTGTCTATTTCCCACCGGCTGCCTGGTGGTTCCTCCTCCTCAATCCTACGAGAATACCCTTATTCACTATGAACCCTTAGTCGGTATGAATATCCGCAATCTCCAATGGCAGACTCTTGCGGTGAACGCCACCCAACCCTGGCAAAAATCCAATGTGCACCTCACCCCAGGAACCAATCTGAAAATTCTCGCCATGGGAAAGTGGGGCCTGGCACCTGGATCCAGGAATTTTCACCAGACACCTGAATGCCATGACTGTATTTACAGTCGTCATTCCGATCAGGAGTTAGCCGAACCCGATGATCACTACCAGAAGAAAGGACATTCATGAACC
>DOFS01000553.1 GCA_003523945.1 Nitrospiraceae bacterium
CATAGGCCTGACGTGCAGCGGAAAGATTTCCCGATTGGTCTGCCGCTCGTGCCAGGCCTAAGACTGAACGTGCTCGATTGGGATGCCAAAAGAGCGATCGTTCGAATTGTTGTTGCGCGTCCTTCGGCCGGTCGATGCCCAACAGGATTTCGCCATACAGTTCATACGTGGGCTTGATGAGATCGGGTGGACCGGAAGGAGGCGGGAGGGATTCCTCCAGGGCGCTGGCCCGATCAAGCATACGTATAGCATCTGATTGGTCGCCGTTGATGAGATGTTTCAACGCCGCGGTTTGCAACTTCCAGATTTGTGCGGTGACCGGTTCAGAAGAATCCGTGGATGGTTCAGAGATCGGGGGATTCAAACCGGGGTGTGCCTGGACAACCACTGGTTGATTCCTCAGTGTTGCCATGCTCTGCGCAAATTCACGGATATAAATAGACTTCGATGGCCACTCATCGCCAAAGCGATAGTCATTCACGTTCCACGCCTGATCGGCTAACTCCCATCGTTCGGTTTCCATAATAAAGGCGGCCACCATCTGATCGTAATTCCGGCTGACGTTCCGGTCATAGCCCAGGACCTGTGATTGGTCACTGGATGACGATTGCGCCATATCCTCTTGCTTTTCCAAAATCAGGGCTGCGGCGGCGTTGTACCGGCCTTGTTGAAGATAGGCGTATTGCAACCAGTACAGGCTATGGTAATCCTGAAGCGATGGGGGCAATTGCTTGTCCTTGACCCAGGCCTGTGAACTTTCCCATCCGGCTTTATTGGAGGCCGCTGCCTGGTCCCACATACCCAGTTGAACAAAAATATGGGCGGGCATATGTTGCGCATGATGCGCTCCCGGAGCGATCTTGGCATAGCGACGGGCTTGCGGCAGGGCCAGGATGGCGTGAATCGGATCGTCAAAGGAATGAATGGTATAATGCGCCGCACACGGGTGATTCGGATTCACTCCATACACCCCTAAAGTCAGAGCCCCGGCCTGGACGCGATATTTCTCCTGACGGTAGGGTTTCTCATCATAATGAGTGGCCAACCCGAGCAGGGACAGAGCATACAAGCAGGTGGCTTCCAGATCTTCGGGATACTGACTGGCAAGGTTTTCCATTTGCTCCGCATACGCTTGATCACGGGCAAGCTTGTCTCCCTCACCAAATAACGTGGTCACCGCCCGGAGATACTGACGCTCCCTGGCGGTTGCCGTGGCAGTATCGGAAACTTTTTCCAGAGCCATTCGCGCCGCCTCAACATTTTCTTCACCCCAGATGGGATGATTATGGGCCATCGCCTCACCCCAATATCCCATCACAAAATCGGGATCAATCCTGGTGGCTTGACGAAACGCGTCGATGGCTTCCTCATACCAGAACGAATGGAGCGCCGCGACGCCCCTGAGGAAATGAGGATGGGCTTCGGTGGACCCTGATGCGGGAAATTCAATGCTTCCCAATTGGCCCAATGCCGCATTCCCCTCTGATGAAGAAGAATGAACCGCCTCCCCATGGCTTAATTGTGGAAGTGCCGTGATGAAGATGGCGGTGAGGAAGAACCGGAGACAGGATCGTCCCGGGGCGCATTCCAACCAATATCGCTTCATGAACATGAAGACTCCTTAGTTAATACGGTTGCCCGTCATTGCTCTCCGAATGATGATATTTCACCTTATCATTTTTGTTCACAATAGAATAAGACAAGTAGGTGGGTGCCATAGAAAGGATTTCTCCCTCTGGTCGAAATGATAAGAGGGCCCAGGAGGAATGATTCTAGGGGATCTTGGCGCGGCCGATGGTATTGGCATCCGTGCCGAACCAAATGGCTTTGGTTGGTTGATGATAAACCATATGACGGACGCTTCCGCCACCGCTGGGGATATCGGTGAGACTCATGAACGTGTGTTTTCGTGTATCGAATCCGACAAGGCGATTGGGGTGTGAGCCGGTCTCTACAAACCAGACCCGGTCCCGGTCATCGACGGTCATCCCATAGGGTTTTGCATGGCTTCCTCCTGGCGCCAACCACTCCTGAATGTCGCCTGTTTTGGCGTTGTAGGATCCAAGATACCCTTCGGCATAATCCACATACCAAATGATGCCGTCCGAGGTGACCCCCAGTCGTCGTGGTCGTGTTTCTTTTCGTGAGAGTGTAATTTCTCGAACAGTCTTGGTTTCCGGATCCACCGTCCCCAACTTGTTGGTCCCGAATTCGGTAAACCATGGGGAATGGGTGCGATCCAGGACGATACCATAGGGACGAGCCCGGGGAGTGGGAAGCGGCATGAGTTGAATCTTTCCGGTACCCATGTCGAGATTCCCCACGAAATTCCCCTGTTGGACCGTAAACCAGATGTCCCGGTTTAGGCCAAACTCCAGGGTATGCGGATCGAAAGCTTTTTGATCGGGCATGGGATATTTGATGATTTTTCCGGTGGACGGATCGAGTTTGCCGATGTGGGCCGCACGGTTTCCGGCGTACCAGACCTGTCCTTCCTTGTCGACAATCAGGTTATGCGGCCCGGTTCCGGGATCCAGTTTGAATTGGTGAAACTGCCCGACTTCAGGGTCCAGCAGGGCAATGTAATCTCCCCCCTGCCCCACGAACCACACGCGCCCTTGCTGATCCACATATGGATCACGTGGTCTCGTTTGATCCCATGGCACCGGCCATTCCTTAATTTTCACGGGATTGAGGGATGGGGCCTCAGCTCTCGCACGATGATTTGTACAACCGGAAAAGCCCAGCAGGATGATCAGCCCGATCGTGATAAAGCCTATTCTTTGCAAATAAGACACAAAGTTTCTCCTCAATGAATCATCATGAATAACGCTTTCCAGAATCTCCAGTGCGTATGTTGGCATGTCTGGAAATATTAGGCAAACATCAGCTTACGGGGCAGGCGGGGCTGACTTGCCGGGCTAGATAAAAGGAACGGGTGCCGGCTTTTTGGCAAACCATTTCTTTTTGAACCAGAAGGCAACATGGACGAGACCCAACAGTACGGGCACTTCGACTAAGGGCCCGATGACCGTGGCAAAGGCGACGGACGATCCCAGGCCGAATGCGGCAATGGCCACGGCAATGGCCAGTTCAAAATTATTGCTGGCTGCCGTGAAAGAGGTGGCCGTGGTTTTGCCATAATCGGCCCCGATAAGCTTGCCCATGCTAAAGCTGACACAAAACATGATGACGAAGTAGAGGATAAGTGGCAGCGCAATACGAATTACATCTCCCGGCAGGCTGAGCACCATGCCGCCCTTGAGCGTAAACATGGCAAAGATGGTAAAAAGAAGTGCCACCAGCGTGATAGGAGCAATCTTCGGGAGAAACCCCTGTTCATACCACTCGCGGCCTTGTTGCCTGATCCCGATCCACCGGGAGAGGAACCCGAACACAAAGGGGATGCCCAGATAGATAAAAACACTTTCGGCAATCGTCTGAAAGCTGACGTCGACGCCTTCCACAGCAAGACCTAACCACAGCGGCAGGATTTCCAAATAGAACCAGGCCAATCCACTGAAGAAAATCAATTGAAAGAGACTGTTGAAAGCCACCAATGCCGCCACATATTGGTTGTCGCCTTCGGCAAGTTGATTCCAGACCAACACCATGGCAATACAACGGGCCAGTCCAATGAGGATGAGCCCGGTCATGTATTCCGGCGAATCGTAGAGAAACGTCACTGCTAGACCAAACATGAGCAAGGGCCCGATGACCCAGTTTTGGACAAGTGACAGCAGAAGAATTTTCCAATCGCGAAAGATCAAGGGCAGCTCTTCATACTTCACACGAGCCAGCGGAGGATACATCATAAGCATAAGCCCGATGGCGATGGGAATGTTGGTTGTTCCTAGAGAGAGGTTGTTCACGAATGCCGGTGCCCCGGTGAAGACCGAACCAATCGTGACGCCGGACACCATGGCCAGAAGGATCCAGGCCGTGAGGTAGCGGTCGAGAAATGATAAACGTCGTGGAGGACAGGCGGTCATGTCAGCACATCCTCGATTCTGGCCTTGAGCAAGAAAAAGGTCTGGTCAAAGGCCGCGTTGACCTCCTCCTCTGTACCTATCACTCTACCGGGATCGGGAATACTCCAATGCAGCTTTCGGGGTTGGCCGGAAAAGACGGGGCAGGCTTCTCCGGCGGCTTGATCACAGACGGTGATAACCAGATCGAAAGGCTGTGCAATCATAGCATCCCACGATTTGCTGTATGGTTGGCCCGGATCGATCCCATGCCTGTTCAATGTCGAGACCGAACCGGGATGCACATATCCTGCCGGGTGACTGCCCGCACTCCAGGCTTGGTATCGACCTTGCCCCAATTGGTTGATCAAGGCTTCGGCCATAATCGAGCGGCACGAATTGCCTGTGCAGATGACCAGGACTTTTATGGGCTCAGTGGACATTAGCTGCAGCAGCCGCTGGATTCCTGTACCGGCATTGTGGTCTCCGGTCTCGCCAGGAACGCCGGTTCGCAACAGGCGGTATCGGTGTGGGCCGAATGAGTTGAAAAAATTTCCGCGTCTTCCATCGTGCGGTAGGCTTCCCACGGGACTCCGGCAGGATCCAAGACCCAGGATTTATCCGATTTGGCATAACAGCAAAGGCTTTCGCCTTCCTCGGACACCGGAAGATTCCCGGCTTTCAGTCGGTGCCGGATGTCATTCAACTCCTGTTCCTCCTCAACCTGAATGCCCAGGTGATCCACACCTTTGGTGGAAGCCCGCGTGGAAATGGCCAGATTGACGGGGGGATCTTCGAGCATCCATTTGGCGTAGTCCGGTTTTCGTTTGACCGGTTCCGCCCCAAACAATTTGCTGTAAAACCCGATGGCTTCTTCCAACTGTTCGACTCCGATATGAATATGAAGACGTTTCATGGATGGGTCTCCTTGTGAGTGGGTTAGCAACAATTCGAGAGTTCAATAATGCTGCACTGCTTTTTTTTGTTGTCCCGGATGCGGGCCATATCCTCCCGGCAGCAGTCTTTGACCATGTAACGGATCAGGTCGGTAAAAAATTCAAAATTGGCGCTGTAGATAATTGACCGGCCTTTTCGTCGTGAAAGAACCAGCCCCGCGTTGCTCATGTGCGAGAGGTGAAAGGATAGGGTGTTATGGGGAATGGCCAGTGCCTCACTTACCGTCCCGGCAGGTGCCCCTTCCGGGCCATATTCCACCAGCAGACGAAAGACCCGCAACCGCGTGTCTTGTGAGAGGGCCGCAAAAGCCAGCAATGCATCATTAATTTCCATATGTCTAGAATAATGGACATA
>DOFS01000206.1 GCA_003523945.1 Nitrospiraceae bacterium
GAAATAGGTTCTCCATGGATGCCATGCGAACGCCCCACCATCAGTGTATCCTGATGCGCGAATGCTAAATTCCGCAAGGCAATCAGCAAGCCTTTGACATCCTCACGAATCAATTGGGCCGCCTCCACTAATTGCAACGCAAGAGACGTATCGACGATGTCCGACGACGTAAGCCCGGCATGGAGAAAGCGCCCGTCCTTCCCTGCCTGTTCGGCCACCGATTCCAGAAAGGCGATAACATCATGTTTCGTGATTTCTTCGATAGCCGCAATTCGTGAAGAATTAATTGTGACTTTTTTTCGAATACGGGCTGCCACACCAGGAGGGACCTGGCCCATCTGTTCCATGGATTCGCACACGGCAAGTTCGACCTGTAACCACAATTCATATTTGCGGGTCTGGGTCCAAACGGCCCCCATTCGGGGTAACGTGTAACGGTCAATCATGGGGCAGGACAATTAGGAGCTGGATGAAGGCTCAGAAATTTCCGTCGCGGGATTTCTTGATTGAATCTGGTTTCGCTTGACGGCAAGTCTTGGTTCAGCACGAAGCACATGGTCTAAAAGCCCATTCACGAACCGTCTGGCTTCATCATCAGCAAATAGTTTAGCCAATTCAACGGCTTCATTGATTGTGACCATCGCGGGAATATCGGGCTCCCATAACAACTCGTAAATGGAACATCTTAGAATATTCCTATCCACTACTGGCATTCGTTTCAAGGACCAGTCGATGGCAAAGTCACGGATGATCCGGTCAATTTCCGATTGATTCGTGATCACCCCAAGAAAGATGCCGGAAGTAAATGTTTGGACTTCCGGTGATGCCGATTGACTCGCCCAAAACTTTTCTTGCCACGAAGGGTTTTGATCTTGAAATTCATTTTGGAAAAGCATTTGGAGGGCAAGCTGGCGTGCCAGGCGCCTTGATGGCCGGGCGTGTGTCTGATTGGCTGGCGGTGTATCAGATGGAACAGTCATGGTCATGATGTTGTCGATTCCCTTAAAAAGCCAGACTGCCGGATGCTGGTCTTGGCCAAACGTTTCATTAAGACGGCCATTTCAAGAGCCGTCCGAGCTGCATCCGCGCCTTTATTTCGTTCAGGTGGCCCAGAGCGTTCCATGGCTTGTTCAACGGTATCCGTAGTCAATACGCCAAAAATGATGGGAATTCCAGTCTCCAGGGATGCCTGACCGATTCCCCGACTCGTCTCTGCACAAATATACTCAAAGTGTGGCGTTTGTCCACGGATCACTGCGCCTAAACAGATCACCGCATCAAAACGATGTGATTGGGCTAAGGTCTTGGCAATTAAAGGAATTTCAAATGCTCCAGGAACTCGAATTACTTGCCTGTGGTCGGGCGGGGTTCCCAATTGGGTTAATGTGGATTCAGCTGCAGCCAATAATCGGCTGGTCACGACCTCGTTAAAGGTACTGACCACTATGGCAATTCGACAGTCTGACTCCTCCCGTCCACGTTCCTGATCCCCCATGTCAATTACGTAGTTCCTTTAAGATTCAATCAATCAATGCCACGAAAGAGAATCGCGATGAGTGTGTACCACTTGCCAGAGGGAACTGCAAGTCCCCGCTAGACATTATTCAAAAGATGGCCTAATTTGGCTTTTTTGGTCCGCAAGTAATGGACATTTTTCTCCTGGGGAGTAATCTCAATTGGCACTCGTTCGACTACTTCCAATCCATACCCTTCGATCCCCACAATTTTTCTTGGATTGTTTGTGATGAGCCTGATTTTTTTGAGACCCAAATTCACCAAAATTTGTGCCCCGATTCCATAATCGCGCAAATCAGCCTTGAACCCCAATTGCAGATTCGCTTCAACCGTATCACTGCCCTGATCCTGGAGATGGTAGGCACGAATTTTATTAGTAAGCCCGATTCCCCGCCCCTCCTGATTAAGGTACAGCAAGACCCCTTTGCCTTCCCGTTCAATAATTTCCATAGCTCGATGCAGTTGTTCGCGGCAATCACAGCGCAAAGATCCAAAGACATCGGCGGTCAGACAGCCAGAATGGACTCGCACCAGCGTTGGGTGGTTATCGATTTCCCCTTTCACGAGGGCGATGTGTGTTCCGGAATCCAGCTCATTTTCAAAAACCACCGACTGAAAATGACCAAAACGTGTCGGGAGATTCGCGGTGGCCACTTGCTTCACAAAGGTCTCCCGATGTAACCGATATTGAATCAGGTCTTTAATTGTGATGATTTTCAGCCCGTGGTGCTTTGCAAACTCCATTAGGTGTGGAACTCGAGCCATTGTCCCGTCATCATTCATAATTTCACAGATTACGGCCGCGGGATACAGCCCGGCTAGGCGCGCAAGATCGACAGACCCCTCAGTCTGACCGGCACGACGCAATACCCCGCCTTTGTGGGCTTTTAATGGGAAAATGTGACCGGGTCTGGCAAAATCACTTGGCTTGGCCGTTGGGTCAACGGCCAGCTGAATCGTGGTAGCTCGATCGGCAGCAGAAATCCCGGTAGTAATATGCTTGGCCGCATCAATTGACACGGTAAATGCAGTGCCGAACGGTGCGGTATTTTCATTGGCCTGGGGAGGAAGCTTTAACTCCTCGACTCGGTCGGGGGTGAGGGCCAGGCATATTAACCCTCTGCCGTATTTGGCCATGAAGTTAATATCGTCAGGAGTAACTTTTTCAGCAGCCATGACCAGATCGCCTTCATTTTCCCGATCCTCATCGTCAACAAGGATGATACATTTGCCGGTTTGAATATCCTCTAAGGTTTCAGCAATGGTATGAAATCGAGGGGTGGGTATTGGCTTCATTACTTTTTTCATGGGCGACTCACTTATAAGGTGAAAACCTTTCAGTCACGGCTTTTAGATTTCCCGGATGGATTTGTGTTTGGTCAACCGGATCGAACGCTGAAACATCATAACACTAATGCCGGCTAATCCTGAAACCAAGCCCAGGACGAAAAATCCAGCAGAGAATGTCCCTGTTATTTCTTTCAACCATCCAAAGCCGGATGGTAGCAGGAATCCTCCAATCCCCCCTGCAGCTCCAATGAAGCCGGAAGCCGTTCCCATCATAGATTTGAACCGATAAAAAACCACCTGAAAAATGGCGCCATTTCCAAACCCTAAACAAATCATGATTAGAAAGATGATGATAAAAGCCAAAGCAAAATGCTCAAGATTCCCGGAGGCCAGACATAAGATGGCTGTTACAAAAAAAAGTTTTTGTAATAAAACTAACCCCCCGAATCGATCGGCAAGAAATCCTCCAAAAGGACGGGCACAACTTCCCGCTAGCGCGCAAAGAGCGGTCAATGTTCCAGCATTCACCATGCCTACATGAAACTGATCATGCAAAAAAATCGGAAGATAACTCGAGAGGCCCACAAATCCTCCGAACGTCACGCCATATAAAAAGCATAACCAGTACATGAACGGATCCTGAAGTCCTTTTCGCAAAAGTCCAACAATCCCGTCCTGTTTTGTGGAAGTGGGTTCATTCCGTACCGGAGCTGATTGAATTAACCACAAAAATAAGAGAGCTGTACCCATCACAGGAATAAGCATGATTCCGAAAACCTGATGCCAGCCAACTTGTTCCGCGAGGCGTGGGGCCATGAAGGTGGCTAAAAGCACACCACTGTTCCCAATTCCCGCGATCCCCATGGCCAGCCCCTGATGTTTGGAAGGATAAGCTTGGCTGGCCAAAGGCAGAGCAATCGCAAAGCTGGCCCCGGCAAATCCTAAAAAGAGTCCAATTCCAAGCATAGCCTCGAATGTGGTCCCTCCCAGCCAACCAAACAGTAACCCAATGCCTTCCAATCCCAGAATGCCCATGCCCACAACTTTGGGTCCTAACCGGTCACCTAGGGGCCCAACGACAATCCTAAGCGCCGCCCCCCCTAATAATGGGATTCCCACTAAAATGCCTTTTTGAAGGGCTGAGAGGGAAAATTCTTCGGATATGGCAATCCCCATGGATCCTATGAGCAGCCACACCATGAAACTTATTTCAAAATGCAACCACGCACCAAGAAGAGTTGGCCAATGCCCGGAACGCAGGGCCTGTAACACGCCTTTCAATATTTCACTTTCAGGGCCATAAGGAATCCTCTTTATTTGTATTTTTCCAGGCTGTTGTCACCTCACCGACTATAAAAAGTTTAACCTGACATAGACAATCCTTCTCTGAAGCGAAACTCCCACAGAATACCCGTGAAATTGGGAAATTTCGTCAATATGGTTGGTGATCCAGGAAAAATTCATTACAATGCCATTTGAATGTGGCCTATGAAGGGCCTGTTGATTATTGAGCTAAAACATGTCTCAAAAACCATCGAAAAAGCCAATTCCTAAAGTGATCGACATTGTAGCCGA
>DOFS01000021.1 GCA_003523945.1 Nitrospiraceae bacterium
TTGGTCTCGCAAGCCCCCAACTTTCGAGTCTGGTCAGTTCGGGCAGTGAATTTGGACAAGCCGGCCTGGGACTCGCCGGTCCGGTGCTGAATGCCCAAGTTCTGGGGTTTCAACAAGAAGCCGTGGTGGCACAGGCGAAGCAGGTGTTGGCGCAATACGAGCAGACCATTCTTGTGGCATTCAAAGAAGTAGAGGATGCCCTGGTGGCGGTGCGCACGGCCGAATCCCAACGGATTGCCCAGCAGGAGCAGGTGACGGCTCTCCGGTCGGCTTTGCGTCTGGCCGACCTTCGCTATAAAGGCGGCCTGACCAGTTATGTGGATGTGCTCATCGCCAAACGAGATTTGTTCGATGCCGAACTCGAGCTCACGTCCACCCATCGTCTGCATTTAGTGTCGATCGTGCAACTCTACAAAGCGTTGGGTGGAGGATGGTCTCCTCATCCTGCCGAAGGGATCACAGCTGTGTCCGGCTCAGCTTTCTAAGAAGAAAGGACAGCGGCAGAAGACCCTGTTTCGGGGCGGTTTCCCTCTCACTCGATGTGTCACTTAAAACGTGACCACCCTCCACCTTCAAGAATATTCTGTGAAAATTTAGATTTCACCATGGCACTCAGGTACCTTGCTTGTGGAAGTCTTGTGTGTTGTCCGGAGAAGTGGGAGGCATTTCATGGAATGTATGTCCTGTACTCACGTCTTTGTAGACTCCAACGTACTTGAGCGCCTTCCTGTCAACGGTTCCGTATAATATGCAGTTTCTTCGGCGGATGGTGTGATTTCAGATAAAAGTTTCAACCGTTTTTTGTATGGATATTCCTACGTTCTGAAAATGTTCCTTAAATATTGTCGAAAAACATTGAAAGCAGTAGACATATGGCTGAAACGAATTCAGGTAATACGTAATGTTACTGTTCTCTTTTTAATACATGTTCCCGGCATGCTGGAAATCAGCTTTTCTAAAAATATCGATAAATACTGGGTATTTTAAAAAAATTTTGAAAGTTTTTGGATATTTTCACTTGGTATATATTTTGCTTTTCTTTTATGTATCTATCAGAGAGATTGTTACCATAAGTGAAGTCGCTGTATTTGTTGCGTTGTCTGATTGGTAAAGTGTAGGGTTGTCTCTCATTTATACATAAAAATTTTGCCCTATCCATATTTTCCATAAATATTATGGTGTTCTTATCATAAATCCGGTGAATTTCAGTTTAATTTTATTTCATTATTTTCATCTCCCCCTTTTTATTTTCCCCCTTTCATATTCATATCTTTTTATCCCTGACCACGCATTACACGATATTGGCAAAGTAATCCTCCACGGATGAAGTTCGTTCAGATTCTGAATTAGATTTTTGCAAAAGCCTATTGGTGTTTGTCTGTTTGGTGAAAACGGGTAGGATTTCTTTATGCATTTTCGAAGAAAAATTCTTATTAAATTGATGTATTTCGGTGACCTGTTGTTACTCGGCACGGCCTTTTTGGCTGTGCTATGGGTGTTCTATGCGCAAGGTAATAGCCTCTTGGCTATTGAAGAGTTTTTAGAGCTGCGCATTAAGCTTGAGAATCTTCTCGTTGGGATTTTTATGGTGGGAATCTGGCACGTGGGGTGTGCCTCCCTGAGCCTCTATGAATCGAAGCGTCTTTCGACCATTGCCCAGGAAATCCCGGATATCCTTAAAGCCACGACATTCGTGACCTTCGCCACAGCAGGAATCGCGCTCTTTTTTCAAATTGAAATAATATCCGTGGAAGTACTTCTGAGCTTTTGGGTTCTTGCAACGGTCGTGATGTGCCTGAGTCGCGTCGTTGTGCGATTAACCCTGGCATGGATGAGACGGAAGGGAAGAAATTTACGAAATATCCTGATTATTGGCACCAATCCACGTGCCTTGGCGTTTGCCAGGGAAATTCGAACCAAGCCTGAATTGGGGTATCGGCTGTTGGGATTTGTGGATGAGCCCTGGGAGGGCCTCAATCATCGGGACCTTGAGGATGAGTCGATTCTCTCCAATCTCAAGCAATTCCCTAGATTTATTCGAACCTTTGCAGTCGATGAAGTGCTCATTGCCCTTCCCTTTCGCTCTTTTTATCACCAAGCCTCTCAGATCGTGGCGCAATGTGAAGAGCAGGGTATTCATGTACGCGTGTTGGGAGACCTTTTTTCCCCGAAACTGGCAAAATCGACTATTGATGAAGTGGGACCCCATCCCACTTTCAGCCTGAATACCGGGGCCATAGGAGATCAGGCTGTCTTGATCAAGCGAGCCATTGATTTGATCATTGCCCTCCCGTCGGTTATTCTACTACTCCCGTTTTTTGGGATTATCGCTGTGGCCATAAAACTCACTTCTCCTGGCCCGGTCTTTTTTATACAAGAACGAGTTGGATTGAATAAACGGTTATTTCGATTCATCAAATTTCGCACAATGGTGCCGGATGCGGAATTGAAGCAGGCGGAGCTCGAGCATTTAAACGAAGTTGATGGAGCCGCGTTTAAAATTACCAATGATCCTCGAGTGACACCACTGGGACGCCTGTTGCGAAAAACGAGTATCGATGAATTACCGCAATTAATAAATGTCATTAATGGAGATATGAGCCTGGTTGGCCCGCGTCCGCTTCCGGTTCGAGATCTTCAGGAATTCTATGAGGATTGGCACCGTCGACGCTTTAGCGTCAGACCAGGGCTCACAGGTTTGTGGCAGGTCAGTGGACGAAGTTCGACTTCCTTTGCAAAATGGATGGAACTGGATCTGCATTATATCGATAAGTGGTCCCTTTGGTTGGATCTAAAAATCCTGTTTAAGACCATTCCGGCTGTGATGAAAGGAAGTGGGGCGGTTTGAGTTCACTTGTCTAATTTTTCTTTAATCTAATTTGTCTTATGCCACAAACTGCGTTACTTACCGGTATTACCGGTCAGGATGGGTCCTATCTCGTCGAGCTTTTGCTTTCAAAGGGTTACGCTGTTCATGGAATTATCCGACGGGCCAGCACCTTCAATACCGCTCGGATTGATCATGTTTACGCCGACCCCCATGATCCTGATACAAAACTCTTTCTTCATTATGGCGATCTCACCGATTCGGGGCAGCTGACCAATCTCATTTATAACACTCAGCCTCAAGAGGTCTATCATCTCGGGGCACAAAGCCATGTCCGGGTGAGTTTTGATACACCTGAATATACCGGGGATGTGACAGGGCTGGGCACCACTCGAATTCTTGAGGCGATTAAACGAAGCGGGGTATCCTGCAAATTTTATCAAGCCTCCTCCAGTGAAATGTTTGGGAATGCTCCTCCCCCTCAATCGGAAGATACGGCCTTTTATCCGCGAAGTCCCTATGGAGCAGCAAAGGCCTATGCCTATTGGATGACCGTCAATTACCGGGAAGGGACCAATTTATTTGCCTGCAACGGTATTCTCTTTAACCATGAATCGCCCAGGCGTGGAGAAACCTTTGTGACTCGAAAAATCAGCCGGGCGGTTGCTCATATTATGGCCGGAAAACAAAAAGACCTGTATATGGGAAACCTGGAGGCTAAACGGGACTGGGGTTTTGCGCCGGAGTACGTGGAGGGCATGCACGACATGCTACAAATGGAGACTCCTCGTGATTATGTCCTTGGGACGGGCGAGACTCATACCGTTCGAGATTTTGTGGAGGAAGCTTTTGGATATGTTGGCCTGGATTGGCGGGACTTTGTGAAGGAAGACCCACAGTATCTGCGTCCAACCGAAGTCGATGTTTTGGTTGCCAACCCTCAAAAAGCCAATAGCTTACTCAAATGGCAGCCTCGTATCACCTTCAAGGACCTGGTCCGAATCATGGTCGATGCGGATATACGAAAGTTGGGAATGGAGCCTAAAGGGGAAGGGGATGCCATCCTTCGTCAGAAATTTCCCCATAAATGGTGGAAGGGTGATTAGTCCTTCCAGGATACTCAGTGGTCAGCATTCAGGTACCCCATTTCTTTAATTCGCCCGAGCCAAGGACGCCTCATGTGTGACATGCCTATGACAACCTTATCGCAATGATGGTCATCAATGGAACCAAAGAGTAAAATTTATATTGCCGGTCATACCGGAATGATGGGTTCGGCCTTTCTCCGGCAACTTCAGGCCAGAGGCCAGGCCAATATTGTCACTAGAACCCACCGCGAGCTGGACTTGACGAATCAAGCTGCGGTCAATGCTTTTTTTGAAAAAGAGAAGCCGGAATATGTGCTTGTGGCTGCAGCTAAGGTAGGAGGCATTATGGCCAATGCCACCTATCCTGCCGATTTCATCTATCTGAACCTGGCGATGCAAACCAATATCATTCATGCGGCCTACCTCTCCGGGGTGAAACGATTATTATTTTTAGGAAGCGTGTGTATTTATCCCAAACATTGTCCCCAGCCGATTAAAGAAGATTATCTGCTGACAGGCGCGCTAGAGCCGACGAATGAACCCTATGCCATTGCGAAAATTGCCGGCATGAAAATGTGTGAGGC
>DOFS01000025.1 GCA_003523945.1 Nitrospiraceae bacterium
AGGTCCCGCGGCCCTGTTGGGCGGCCTTCCGCATGACATGCCCGTTGGGGGCGGAGCCGATGCCGACGGTAAAGAAGCGAGTCTGGCCGAGCAGGCGGTGAAGGGTTGCGAATAATTCCTCTTCATTTCCGATTAAGCCATCGGTCATAAAAATGACCTGTCTGAGAAAGACTTCTTCTTCTTTTTCTTGATGCGAAAGCGCTTGGACGACAGCCGGAAGCATTTCTGTGCCGCCCTCAGCTTGCAGTGCTTCCACATAGGAAACTGCGTGTTGAATCGAGCGGGGATTAACTGCCAGGGCCTTCGGAAATAATTCCTTCGTAACGGAATTAAACTGAATGATGTTGAAGCGGTCATTGGGAGTTAGCCGGGATACGGCCAGCTTCAGAGCGGCTTTGGCCTGCACGAGGGATGCGCCGGCCATGGAGCCTGAGGTGTCGATGACGAAGATGACTTCACGCGGCCTGGGACCCGGCCCGGCTTCGGTAAGTTGGGGAGGAAGAAAAAACAGCATGCCGAAGGTGTCGCCACCGTGTTCTTCCAGAAACAGTTGAGTTTGGGCTTCATGCGAGGCTTGCGGGGTCCAGGCCAATTCGAAGTCGCGATCGGCAAACGTGGAACTGTTAGTCAGCGTAATGCGCGTGCGTCCGTTGGAGTCGGTTTCAACATGAATGGGGTGAGTCGGGGACTCCACGCGATCAAGCAAAAAGCCGGGTTCCAGGTCGATCTGCAGCGTGAGGGGATTGATGGGGCCTTGGCCGGGATGTTGAACCGGCGGCGTGATCCGCGAGGCATCGGGAACCTGATCGGTGTCGACCGCCCATCCTGCGCCGGTATCTTGTGGCTGGGCCTCGCTTTCAGAAAGGGGAGTTCCGGGAATATAGCGTGGCCCGACCACCGTCGGAAACCGGAGAGAAAACCGGCCCTGGTCGTACCGGACTGTATCTTGATATTCAATCTCCACGATGATGGGTTCACCCGGTGCGAGATTCGCCACCGATGCGGTAAACACATTGGGTCGTTCCTGCTCCAGCAAACCGGCGCGCTGCCCTTTGCGCTTGGCCTGTTCAAATGTTTTCTTGGCTTCGGCCCGCTCCTGGATCATCCCTTCAATTACCCGCTCGCCGATCCGCATCCGCAGGTGATCGACGGCCGCCTGCTCGGGTAACGGAAAGACATAGATGCCCTCGGCCCACTCGGAACTGGGATTGTGAAAAGTTTGTGAAACGGAGGTGCGCACGATCAGTCCGCTGATAGTGGTGGTGACGTGGGTGGAGACGGTGGGGGCAGGGAAACTGAGACCGCCCGTCATGGGGCGAATCGTGAAGCCGGGGTGAATGTCCGGTTCCCCCTTATGAGGAGGTGCCGTGACTTCAAGTTCCAGTGGTTGAGCGGACACGGGAGGAAGGCCCAGACAATCCACCAAACCGCCGGTGAGCCAAAACGCAAGAGGCAGAAGAAGATGCTTCCAATGATTCATACAGACTCCTTCGTGGTCGTGAGATGTGATGGCGAAAACTGTCCGTCAGGGCGGGCCCGGGCTGACCCACAGCATCCTGGGCCAACCCGGGTGAGAGTGTTAGGGAAGGGATTCGACAGTGAGGAGTGGATCGGAAGAGACCGATTCCTCTTGAACTTCCTCCTGCAAGGAGACTTCAGGGTCCGAAGGGACGATTGCTGATTCGTCAGTGGCCGGTACCAGTTCTCCACCCGCCGGGCTGCTCGTGTCGGAAGGAGCCATGGACAGTTGGAGGTCTTCTCCTTCTGATGGTGAAGCAGGAAGTAACGCCACATGTGCCCGCCGGTTTTGTTCGAAACATTCCGGGGTTTCTTCCTGACAGATCGATCCCTCTTTCCCCAGGGTTTCCACCTGGACATCGGCCTCCGGGATACCGAGTGCAACTAGGTAGGTTTTGACGGACTTGGCCCGCTTAAGCCCCAGCGCTTTGTTGTAGGCATCCGTCCCTTGAGCGTCGGTATGTCCCACGATGCGAAGGGTGCCGGTCCATCCCTCGGGTCTGTTCTCCATTCGGGCTTTCAGGCTGTCCTTTGCCTCATCGGACAAGGTCCACTGATTAAACCCAAAATAGACATCCGTCCCTTCCTGCGGTTGGTTCTCAGCCGGTCCGGGGATCGGGATGACCGAATTGGTCAATGGCTCTTCAGCCAGAGCCTGGCTGACTGTCAGCGGGTTGGAAACGGTAGGTTGGGAATCAGTAGAGGTAAAGGCATTGGCCATTTCCTTCCTGTCGATCTCCTGAGACGCGGTCGCAGGCAGGGGCGCCTCCTCGGAATACATCAAGAGGCCGCCAATCCCGAAGACCAGAATGAGTAACCCGGAGGCGAGATAGATGATCTCCTTAGTATCCGATTGATCGGCTCCGGTCCCGGAGGATGGGGTCTCCGTGTGATGTGGTGGTGCGGTTGGCTGAGAACTTTTCATGTTCATGGCTGTCTCCTTGTGAAGTCGTTAAGTAGTCGTTGGCATCCGGTCGTCTTGTTTTGCGAACTCATTTGAAACCCGCCCTTTAGCACCTGTGAATGTTCACCTCCTTTCCGGTTGCGAATGCGATTGTTGAAACCGTCCTATCGCAAGGGGCTTGCCATGACGATGAATTTAAAAAGTTGTTGAAAAACAGTGGTTTAGACGTAATGTGGCGTGGCTCGATTTGCGGGGATTGCGGGGACGAATGCGTGGATGCGGGGATATCCCCGCATCGTGGGCCGAGGAAGAGGAGTCTCTGACGTTAACTCTTCGCCATATCTACATGTTTGGTGTCGGTGTGATGTTCTGTGTTGCCGGGTTTCGCCCCGGCAGCCGAGCCACTTTTGTTTCGGCAAAAGTGGCCAAAACCACTGACGCCCCGTCTGGCCTCATGAGAGGGGACGGACGCCAACTTTCAGATGGCGGACCAACTCGCCTGGCTCAAACAAGGTCCGCCAGGGAATCAGAGCGTCCTCCCGTGGGCCAGCCGGAAGGCGTCGGACCAGGGGGGAAAACCTCAATCGTTAACTTTTCGTCATAACGGAAGAGTTGGGGTCGGCGTGATGTTCTGGGTTGCCGGGGTTCGTCCCGGCGGACGAGCCACTTTTGGTTCGGCAAAAGTTGACAAAACCAGTGACGCCCCGCCCGGCCGCATCGGATTGATCGGACGCGAAGGAGGAAGAGGCGGGCTAACTCGCGGGGCTCACACAAGCCCGTCAAGAAGAAGAGCGTCCGATCATGGGGACGGGCGGCAGGCGTCGGACCAGCGGAGCAATCTTAATCGTTACCTCGTCGTTCTAGGTGCAGGGTTGGAGTCGGCTTGA
>DOFS01000525.1 GCA_003523945.1 Nitrospiraceae bacterium
GCGAGTTTGTCGTTCCCAAATCTATCCCAACAATACGACTCACAATATATTCCTTTTCAAAATTGACGATTAGCCCGTCGTTTCCAGCAAATCGTTGACCATATTACGCACATACGTTCGATTAGAGAGAATTTCCTGCATATTACGCAAAATAGAATTTTTCTCCTCACGGGCCTGGCTCGGAAGGGGGGTACCTTGCTGCAACTGATCCCACTCTTTGAACTGGCTCTGGAGGGATTCTTCCATTTTGGCTTGGCGTTTCTCCAAGCGCTCTCGTTCATCCTGCAACTTTTTCCGAAGGGCTTCAAGCTCCGAGGACGCGCCTTTGGGGGCCAGTTGGCGGAACGTTTCCAAATCCTCTTGCAACTCAAGAACCTCTTCAAAAAGATCGGCGGGGGGATTTGATCGAATATCTTTCACCGCTCCAGCCTCTAACCGGATCAAATATTCGGCACGTTGAATAGGATCTTTCAGAGTTCGATAGCCGGCATTCAAAAAAGCAGAATTCCCCAAGCTAATGGCTTTTTCCGATTCATCTTTTGTGGAAAAAAAATCAGGATGAAAGGTGCGACTTAATTCATAAAACGTCTGCTCCAATTGTTGTTCATCAATGTTTAACAGACGAGGGAGTTGAAAACAGGCAAAATAATCCAAGTCCTTTGAAAGCGGCTGAACTTTGACGCATTGCCCACAGAGGTATTCTCCCGTGACTTCGGATTGGCAGTGCCAGCACATGCTGCGCGCCATAGGAAGTTCTCGGGCTTTTGTTGTGGCTTGGTGTTGATGCTCCATGATTTCGGTCACTGACGCCTCGGGCATGGTAAACTGCACCATGCCCGAGTTTTTACATTACAATGTAATTGGCAGTAAGAAGAGATTGGTCTTACGCAGAAAACGACTCTCCACACCCACATGTTTTTGTGGCATTGGGATTGATAAACTTGAAAGCTCCGCTCACCATGTCCTTTTGGTAATCCAAGGTCATTCCCTGAAGGTAAATGGCGCTTTTCGCATCAACGATCACTTTCACGCCATCCACCTCAGTGACGGTATCAAATTCCCCGATCTTGTCATCGAAGTTGACGGTATAGCTTAGGCCCGAACAACCGCCTCCCTTCACTCCTAATCGAAGTCCACCTTCACTAATCCCCTGAAGATCCAATAACCGTTTAACCTCTTTCAACGCGGCATCGGTCATGGCGACCGTTGAGTTGTTTTCGGTGGTATTCGTTTCCATCAACCGTTTCTCCCTCTATCTAATCGTGAACAAGTACCCCTAGGATGACGCGACGGCTTCAGCCGGATTAGGTTTCTTCTCTATCGCCTTTTTTTGATAATCGCCCAAAGCGGCTTTAATGGCATCTTCCGCCAACACTGAACAATGGATTTTGACGGGTGGAAGATTCAACTCCTGAACAATATCCGTATTCTTAATTTTCTGAGCTTGTTCTAAGGATTTGCCCTTAAGCCATTCGGTTGCCAAACTGGAACTAGCAATGGCCGATCCACACCCAAAGGTTTTGAACTTCGCATCCACAATGGTGTCGTTTTCTACTTTAATCTGGAGTTTCATTACATCTCCGCATTCAGGCGCCCCCACAATACCTGTTCCGACATCGTCCGCATCTTTTTGGAAACTTCCCACGTTGCGGGGGTTGTTGTAATGATCAATGACTTTTTCACTATAGGCCATGGTCGATCCCTCCCTCTTGATAATTGTGAAGACTGTTATCCTTTAAAAACCGAATTTCAATTGAATCGTCAATAACGTGAATTAATGAGCTGCCCATTGCACGCTTTTTAAATCCACCCCTTCTTTGGCCATCTCATAGAGCGGGGACATCTCTCGAAGATGCGTCACGGCCTTGATCATTCGATCAATTGTGTATTCCACCTCCTCATCGGTATTAAAACGACCGAGTCCGAAGCGGATTGAGGAATGGGCCAAATCGGACCCAACCCCTAAAGCCCGCAACACATATGACGGCTCAAGCGTAGCCGACGTGCAAGCCGAACCCGAGGATAGGGCTATTTCTTTAACCCCCATGAGCAACGCCTCTCCTTCGACATACGCAAAACTAATATTGAGATTATTCGGTAACCGTTCAGTCGGATGCCCGTTTAAATAGACTTCATCCATCTTGCCCATAATACCTTCCTGTAGCCGGTCACGCATTTTCATCATCCTAACAGATTCCGCAGCCATCTCCTGTTCGCAGAGTTCACAGGCTTTCCCAAATCCCACAATGAGCGGTACAGCCAAGGTTCCCGATCGCATACCACGCTCATGACCTCCGCCATACATCATCGCCTCCAACCGAACCCTGGGCGCCTTGCGCCGAACATATAGTGCTCCCACCCCCTTGGGTCCATATATCTTATGGGCGGTAAAGGACATCAGATCAATTCCCATTTCCTGAACATTCACAGGAATTTTTCCCACCCCTTGCGTGGCGTCACAATGGAAGAGAATTCCTTTTTCCTTAGCAACCTTCCCAATGGCGGCCACGGGATTGATCGTTCCGATCTCATTGTTGGCCATCATAATCGAAATTAGAATCGTCTTGTCGGTAATGGCATTGCGTACGTCATCAGGGCTCACCATCCCTGCTTTATCAACAGGGAGAAATGTGACCTTAATGCCCTTCTTTTCCAGATACTTCGCCGTATCAATTACCGCCCGGTGTTCTGTCGAACTTGTGATGATATGATCCCCTTTTTCGCGGTACATCTCGACCACGCCCTGCAAGGCAAGATTATCCGATTCCGTTGCCCCACTGGTAAAAATAATTTCTTTGGCATCCGCGTGAATGAGATGTGCAATCTGTTTTCTGGCCACTTCGACCCCCTCTTCAGCTTCCCAGCCAAAACTGTGATTCCGACTGGCCGCATTCCCGAATTTCTCGGTGAAGTAGGGGAGCATCATCTCGAGCACCCTCGGGTCACAAGGGGTCGTGGAATGATTATCCAAATATATGGGCAACTTCATAATTGAACTCCTTTTGTTTTTCGAGATTCCACAATGATTAAGGGGGGTTCCGCCATCATATCTTCAATAGACATACTGCTAAGTAAATGGAAAATACTTTCTTGTACTCTCAACAGAGGCGTCCGGATATTGCAATGCTCAATTTGCTCGCAAGATGAATGTTCATCTTTTTCATGGTAACAATCGGCAATCCCCAACGGCCCTTCAATGGCCTCCAGCACCTGGGCAATGGAAATTTCCCGAGGTTCCCTGGCCAGAAGATATCCTCCCTTTGGTCCGTTTTGACTTTCCACCATGTCATATTTGGCCAGGGCCTGAAGCACTTTGGCTAATAGTTCCAGGGGAATATGGTGCTCCTCGGCTATTTCCTTGGTGTTGACTACCCTATTAGGGTTAAAGGGACTGGTTTCTCCCGATCGAACCATGGCCATAT
Source organism: Nitrospiraceae bacterium (assembly GCA_003523945.1). Lineage (GTDB taxonomy): Bacteria > Nitrospirota > Nitrospiria > Nitrospirales > UBA8639 > Nitrospira_E. Next base: position 3,423 of record DOFS01000525.1, read on the forward strand.
ATTGTAGGGCCATCAGCGCATAATCTGCTTTTTTCGAAAGCTTCAGCATGATAAGTATTTGTATATAAAAATTTTAGCTAGGCATAATTCCGACTTATATGATCGGGTTTAATATATCATTGACCTCCTGGTCAGTCAAGACTAAAATGGTCGGAGATTCATTTAGTCGGATTTGTGAGTACGACCCAGGGAAAAACTAGAAATAATATTGAATATTTATTTTCAAATAATTGTTT
>DOFS01000446.1 GCA_003523945.1 Nitrospiraceae bacterium
TGGCAATATGCATGGCCGTGGGAAAAACATCATTGGAAGACTGGCTGCGATTGCAGTGATCATTCGGATGAACCGGCGTTTTTGATCCGAGCGTCCCGCCCAGACGTTCGATGGCCAGATTGGCAATCACCTCATTGGCGTTCATGTTTGATTGCGTGCCAGAACCGGTTTGCCAGATTACCAGGGGGAAGTGATCGTCCAACTTGCCGTCGATCACATCCTCTGCCGCATCAGCAATGGCCTTGCCGGTAGTTTCATCAATCGTGTTCAGGACCATATTGGATAGAGCCGCACAACGTTTGACGATACCCAACGCCCGGATCAGAGGGCGAGGCAAACGTTCGTGGCCAATTTGAAAGTTTTCCAAGGAACGTTGGGTCTGTGCACCCCAATATTTGTCTGCCGGCACAGGGATGGAACCAAAGGAGTCGGTTTCGATACGAACGCCTGCTGTGTTTTTTCTCATGGATCCCCTATCGGCATCGTTTACCTGTTGGTGTGTATGGGTGGAATGTCCGAAGGTTGACTGACCCCTGTGAGGCTCGACTCTCCGGAGCCCCCGCCACTTCGGACTACACTGAAGGAGCCGTCGGTCTCCAACACCACCGCCTGTACCTCATCCAACGTCGCCACTCCTGCGTTCCGAACCGCGGCTCGCACCTCATCTTCAGTCACCCGTGTCCAACGCAAGGCGGCAGGTAAAAATACACCCTGATATAACAGCAACGTCGGTTCCCCGGTGGCCAGCTTACGCACCCACCGGACACGGACACTGGACCACGTCACAACAAACTGCATTCCGATCAGCAGAGCCAAGGCCAGGACCCCCTGAGCCAAGGTCACGTCTTTGTTGAGCAAAATGGTTGCCAGCGTGGACCCAAGCGCGACGGTCACCACCAAATCAAAGGCATTCATCTTGGAGAGGGTACGTTTGCCGAACAACCTGAGGAGCGTGATAAGGCTGACATAGGCCAGAACGCTGATCAACCCCGTTCGGAACAGCGCCTGCCAATTATCAAAGAAGATATGTTCCACTTTGTCCTCCTGATGAGCCGCCCCTCGCTGGCAGCCCGCATCGAGGATCCGACTATGTCCTTCGAGTAGATTAATCTTACCAATTTCTCCCGTCAGTCTAAATTCGGATGGTCGAAACGACCTCCAGCCGCCCATTTATTTCGCTGATGGCCAAGAGCCAGGATATTGACTGCCCCACGCAACAGGCGAGCCAAGTATATGCAGGGCCCATGCTTTTTATCTTTTGGGGGTGCAATGCCACCCGGAAGGAAAATGTCAGCAGCTCCCCGCAGAATCGAGTCGTCGATCCATTGGATGGCTGCATGGGGGTAATGACCCCGTCTGCCCCGTTCGCGATTTCATTTTGGGAGCCTCGGAACCACCATAAAGCAAAAGGCACCGGAGTCACTACGTATCTCGCAGAATCCCCGCGATTAGAAGCGTTCTGCGTTGAAGCCAATCTTATTTATAAGGGCATTCGAGTGCGAAGACGTATTGAAATTGACGCCGTAACCTCCAAGACTTTACGCAGGGCATCTCCAAAGGTACGGGTGTCCCTCAAAAGCGGCAAAAACAAATTGCGCTGCGCTACCGCATCTAAATCAAAGCACCAATACAGCGGCATCAAGGGTGATATCCAGAGGGGACTTCCCTTGGTCTTTTCAATGAGATGATAATCACCAAAGTGGCCCCGTACAGCCGAAATCAGCGAGGAATTGATGACACTTGAATCTTGTAGAGGTTGACCTTGAACGAATAGTACGGCCTCTTCAAAGTTCCGGTAAGACTCCATCTTAGACAGCAAGGCGCAGGCTCCCAGAAATCCACCTGTTTGCGTTAACTCTGCCACATTTTCAAAGATGTGGGTGTAAGTGATGTCTTGTTCGGCCCCCATCGCCACGCAGGCGAGCAGGCGTGTCTCTACTTGCCTCAACTCATGGACAGCGAAAAGCGACGTTGCATCTTCGATCAGCGTCCCCTTCTCGGCTTCATCACCGCGTATCAAGCTGTCCACGCCACCATCAATGAGTAAAATTCCGTCAATGGAAAGATACTCGACCAGGAGGCGATAGTTCTCGAGCAACGGGGCCGCACCAGTCTTTTCAAAACACCAAACGGTGATTGTCTCACCATGTTTCTCTTTAAACCAACGGGCAAGATGAAATTCTGGAAAATAAGGGTAAACCTGGCGAGAATCAGCGGTAACGCCAACTAACGTTTTAGACAGGCGAAGACCATGTTGAGCACCTTCGATATCAGCAAAACTCAAGTTAGCTAAATGAAGATTGTGGCCGCGGCGCTTTAACTCGAAATAGATTGGCAACCCGCAAAATACGTCAAAGCCACCGCCCATCCCAGCGATCAGCAGGCTCTTACACTGCGCAAGTTGGTCAAATATCGGTAAGTTCAACTCCACACGGTTCACTTTTGTGTCATAAATCCCTAACCTAGAATGTGACGCCCGACCGAGTCGCTTGGGGAGCGGGATTGAAATACTCACTGCTCAAGGAACAATGGTGAAAAAGCAGTTCAGAGAAAACCATCACGAAAATCTGGCATCCTGCCCTGCCCTTTCTGTCCAAGTCACGTTAACCATTGGTAGATACCATACGTCAAAATCATAAAACCAATGATCACAGCCGCGATAATCGGTTTGTCCTGCCCAAGATCATCGACGCCTGCTTGTTTGGCTTTGGCTAAATCTTCAGGATGATACATGCCTTTTCGGCAAAATAAAATTGTGGCAAAAAACATCCCTGATACCGCCAGAAAAATATGAAGGGTATAGGTAAAGGCCGTGAGCGCGTAATCACTATCTACTTGTGTTGCGCTGACCCCGAGGATGGCGGAGCAGGCCATCATGGCCAAGCAAAAAACGTTAATAGGCGTTTTAGCTTTGGTTACGGCGCTCCAACCGGTCTTTACATGGCTTGGCTGTTCAGAAAGGGAATGGATTGGATTTCCACACTTCACACAGAGTGCGGCTTGATCGGAAATCTCCTGCTGACACTCCGGGCATTTCACGAGACTCATCAGTTCACTCCTTATTAAACCTGAGTAATAGGAACGTTGGCGTCGACACCAGCTAAGGCCAGGCGAGACAAAAATTCGGCCGAACCAGGCAGAAGAAGATCGACCGCTAAAAGCTGGACAACAAATCCATATAATCGGGGCATATGAGCAAAGATCCTCTCAGAATGACCGTAGGCCGATTCTTGGGCATTTAATGAAATTAGTCAAGGCAAGAGTTATCGCGGCGGGCGATTTGAGAAATTAAAAAGGAAGAGACTGTTGTATCATTTCCTCATTAAAACACGTTGCTTACTTTAGAGTGGGAGCGACAACGGAAAACTTTCGTTCCAGCGGGCACGTTTCATAGATTGCATGTATTCCTTTTCATTCTGAGTCTACCGAGGGAAATAACTTGTCTTTTCGGTGTTTTTGAACGAAGATTCCTTGTGGGCTCCTTGCAGATATTCCGCCGATAACCGTATGGGAGCCTTAACCTTACCTAATATGTCGAAGTACTCACCATGACTCCATACAGGCACATGAGCACAACATCAACATATCTTCTTCGGGCAATGCTGTTTATCGTGACTGTCTTCTGTACTTCTTGCGACCTTTTGGGGGGCGCCTTCGATCATGAAACAAAAAATTTAGAGAAAGGAATCAGCGCGGAGGCACGGACTCTGATGGACCGGGCGTTCGATGACATCCAGGGGGAAACACTCCGGGACTATCACGTGCACATGCTGGGTATGAACACGGCGCTGAATGGGACATGGGTGAATGAAGGTTGGCAATCTCCCTGGAGCGGATTGACTCATTTTTTCCAGTTTGAAATCTATAAGAGTGCGGCGGTGATTACCGACGAGCAGCAAGCCGACGCCCAATACCTGGCTCGCTTGAAAGACCTTATTCAGTTCATGCCTGAACGGGGAAAGTTCGGCATTATGGCCTTCGATTTTTTTCATGATGAGCAGGGACGTCCCGATCGGGAGTTATCGACGTTTCATGTGCCCAATGAATATGTCATGAAAATATCCAGGGAGAATCCCGATATCTTTTTTCCCATCATCTCCATCCACCCCTATCGGGAGGATGCGACGACCACACTACGTCATTATGCCGAACAAGGCGTTCGGTTTGTGAAATGGTTACCCAATGCCATGGGGATTCATCCGTCGTCCGACAGCATGCAGGATAAGCTCATCCCCTATTACCGCATCATGAAGGAGAACAACATGGTGCTGATTTCCCATACGGGGCTGGAGGCCGCCACGGAAGCCGAAGCATACCAACGGTTGGGAAATCCATTATTATTAAAAAAGCCCTTGGACATGGGTGTGAAAGTCGTGATGGCTCATGTCGCCAGTTTGGGAGAATGTGAAAAAGAGGAGGCTGACATTTGTGCACCCGGAACACCGTATGTTGATCTGGCCATACAAATGCTTGAAGATCCCGCTTATGCAGATTTGGTATTTGCCGATATTTCCGCCTTGACGCAATACAATCGACATCACAATCTGGATAAGATTATATCCAAACCCTCCATTCATGCCAGACTCATCAATGGAAGTGACTATCCCCTGCCAGCAATCAATATCGTGATCCAGACACGATCACTGGTATCTTCGGGTCACATCTCAGCCGAAGAACGAGAAGCCCTTAATGAAATCTATGACTACAACCCATTGCTGTTTGACTTCGTACTGAAACGAACTTTGCGCCATTCTACAACCGGTGCCAAGTTTCCACCTTCTGTGTTTGTCGAACACTCTGCCCTTTCCACTGACTGGAAGGAAGACCATCCCACCATGAATCGACCCAACCCGGTGTAACGGACAAGGAAGGCATGTGGGTGTTCCTGATATGCCATCTTCTTCCTCAATTGAGAAACGCCACTGTGTTTTTAAAATTTTACAGCCAGCTGTCCTGATGTTGGATCCAGCATCTCAGTCAAATTCCTCTTGTTCCTCTTTGCAAAAGGAAAAACTGCATTTCACATCTTTCCGTTTTCTCCATCGGAGAACTGCCCTTGTTCTTGCTTCCAAGGACTCCATTGGATGAATCCATGGTTTTGGTTCAGGCTATAGGATCCAATCGATACCATTTCTCAGACCAAAAGAGAGAGTTTGCGTGGCAGGGATGTGCCTTCAGCGACACACCGGAGACCACTCATTTCACATGCAGCTTGGCCCCCCTGAGGGGAAGACCTTTTCAGAAAATTGTGCTAATCTTTCGTTAAATTAGTACTGCAGTGTTCCCATCTCAACTAAGAAAAACCATTCGGTCTTAGTTTTTACGATACGGCGACCGATACAACACAAACGGCATCGAACGGATTCCCCCGGTCCACCCTGGCGTCGTTTCTACAACACAAAGGAGTGGCATAACCATGCTTTGGTGGCATTGGTCAATCATGGGCCTGGTGTTAATCGGGTTGGAAATCCTCACGCTGGGAGGCCTCGGCAATTTTTATTTTCTGTTTTTCGGGGTTGCAGCCCTGACGGTTAGCGCACTGACTTGGATAAGTCTGACCGAAGCCGCTTGGCTGCAGTGGTTGTGCTTCGTGCTCTTTGGAATCCTCTCGCTGTTTGCCATGAGAAAACCCCTTCAAGGAAAAGGCTTCTTAATGGAGAAGGATGAAGTTCCGGTGGACTCCATGGTCGGAGAGTTGGCCACCGTTCTGGAAAATTTGGAGGCTCAACGAATAGGCAAGGTGGAACTCCACGGATCGAGCTGGACCGCCCGTAATGCCGGAACATTTACCATCAGCAAAGGATCACAGGCCAAAGTTATTCGAGTTGAAGGGTTGACGCTCTGGGTTCAAGCGGACCCGATCGCACAGGAGGAATCTCATGTCGGGTGAATTGCTAGTCACATTGGTTTTAGCCTTGCTCGCATTTATTATTCTAGCAAAAACCGCTGTCGTGGTTCCTCAACAGAGCGCCTATGTGGTTGAACGATTAGGACGCTATTCGACAACATTGAACGCCGGGCTCCACATTCTCATCCCGTTTTTGGATGTCATTCGATACAAACATACCTTAAAAGAAATGGCCCTGGACGTTCCTGAACAAATTTGTATTACCCGGGATAACGTGCAGGTCGGAGTTGACGGAGTCTTGTATATCAAAGTCCTAGATGCCGAACGCGCTTCCTATGGCATTACCGATTACCGGTTCGCCATTTCTCAACTGGCCCAAACCACGCTTCGTAGTGAAATCGGGAAAATTGATCTTGATAAAACATTCGAAGAACGAACTACGATCAACATCTCGGTCGTAAACGAATTAGACAAAGCATCCTCGCCCTGGGGTGCCAAAGTCCTTCGGTACGAAATTCGAAATATCAACCCGCCCAAAGACGTCCTCAGCGCTATGGAAAAACAAATGCGGGCTGAACGGGAAAAGCGGGCGGTGGTATTGGCGTCTGAAGGTCAACGGGACGCCGCGATAAACGAGGCCGAGGGGGACAAGCAGCAAGTCATTAAAGCGTCGGAAGCCAAGCGTCAGCAACAAATCAACGAAGCGGAAGGGGAAGCATCCGCTATTCTCGCGATTGCCACAGCCACGGCGGAGGGTATTCGGAAGGTCGCCGAAGCCATTCAACTCCCCGGCGGATATGAGGCGGTCCAGCTTCGGGTGGCGGAACAATATATCGGAGAGTTTGGGGAATTGGCGAAAGCCAGTAACACACTCGTGCTCCCGGCCTCCGTATCCGATGTGGGCTCCATGATTGCCCTGGCCATGAATGTGATCAATCAAAAACCAGTCGCTGCGCCTAAGCTCTCCTAACCTTCTACCCCCCATCAGTGATGGGGGGCCAAAGCAGGGTGCCTTATTCAGTAAAAGCCCGAGTCCTAGCCTGGGTGAGGTTTCCTGTATTCCTGTGTTTATCTCATTCCCGTG
>DOFS01000297.1 GCA_003523945.1 Nitrospiraceae bacterium
AACGCCTGGAAGTCACGCCTGGTTCCATACTGTGAATGAATATTTGTGTAGTCGGAAATGTCATAGCCATCGTCCCGGAGGGGAGATGAGCAAAAGGGGAGAAGCCAGATCGCGGTCACACCCAGATCCTGGAGATAATCCAGTTTTTGGGTCAGCCCTTTGAAATCGCCGATGCCATCGGCGTTACTATCGCAAAATGCCCGAACATGGAGTTCATAAATAATGGCATCTTTGTACCACAGTGGATCATTCTCGAGTGTGTCGACAATCATGGATAGGCCTTTCCTCAATCCTGTCTATACTAATTGTTTCCCGGCCGTACACAGGAAGTGCGGTCTCGATATGGGTTGTGATGTCGCAATATTTGGCTGGACGTCTGTTCAGCGAGCATGCTGAAATAGGTAAATGAGTACCATTGATTTACCATATAAACGGCTGGAAAGGCCAATCCACTGTCAATGGGTGGAATGCGTTTCTTGTGTGATGAGACGTGGGGCAAAGGAGAATTCAGCAAGAAATTTTCGAAGGATGGCTTGTTCCAGGCGTGATGGATATTGAGTCGGGCAGGGCACGCGGAGTAATAAATTGATGCGGCCGGGTTCAGGCAATTGAATGGTGACCCGTGGTTCCACGGAGGGGGCGTCTAACCACAGCTTGCCTTCAAGTTTTTTGAGATAGGTCCTGGCCTCATTGATAAACGGGGCGGCCTCTTCTTCTCCTGCCTGTAGCAGCAGGCGTTCGGCGGTTTTCCAATCATCATCGGTACTCAACGGAACCGTCACAATATGGAGCCGGTATTTTTTTGAATAGGTTTCATTTGTTAGGGGGTGATCGAAAATAAAGCTGTTGGGAATGACCATGGCCCGGCCGGTATATTGATGAGAGGTTTGGCCTGGTCCGATTTCCAGAACCGTGGTCGTCAGGGCGTTGTGGTCAACCACGTTTCCTCGAATACCTCCAATTTCGATGCGATCACCCAACGAATAGGTTTTGGTCAGCACTCGAAGTGCCGATCCGCTCAAGCAATCAATGATTTCCTTGGTGGCCAGGACGAAGGCCACGGCGACAGCAAACACGGAGACGGCAAAGGTTTGGAGTTGCGGTGCCCAAATGAAAATCATCCCGAGAATAAACAGAAAGAGCAGGCCATTTCTGAGATTGACCGCCCACCGTCTCCGTGTTTCGACGGAAAGCTCGGTTGTCCGGAAAAGACTGTGATGGATCCCCATCCTGACGATGACAATGATTAAAAAGAGAAAGAACGTACTCAGGCCGTACCGGATGACCATGTTGCCGGTCGGATCTACAATGTCTTCCACGGGTGGCTCCTCAAGACTGATGTATGAACTGGACGGGTTGAGACCAACAGAAACATCATTAGAGTCTCAGGCATCATCCCAACCTGATCGATTGGAAAAAGACGTATGTCCAGGATATGGCAGATGAACGAAATACAGGTGAATCACAATCCAACGGGTCAAGCTGAAGGCGGATGGATAAGAGTGATCCGCAGGCAGATCATGTTCAAAAATGACAACCACCCTGCTCAGATCATACTGTATTTGTTCTCCTAATCAAAGGGGTTTGAATGAGTTATGGAACTGGAGGCCCACCTCTTCTCCTGTGGTTCCGGAAGGGGTCGTCTCCGTTGGTCAGACGGAATTCCTCAAGGTCGCCGTGGTGAGAAAGAAGAGGTGGAGGGGCTAGGTCTAACATTGAAGTTTTCTGTTTTTCCTCTTGTGCCAGAGAGAGAGCTTCACGGGCATCGATTTGTGCCAACATCATTAACCGAGTGGCCATGGAATAATCCCGAGCCCAGAATACCTTTCTGGATTGTTCATGAAATTCTTCTTCCGCGATAGTCAGCTCACTTTCCGCTAAACTGTAGAGATCAGGCGCGAAGACCAGGGCTCCCTCTCTCCTGGCATTTTCCACCGCTTGACGGGCTACCTGCAATTCGTGGATGGGTGGATCCTGACAGCCGGTTATTAAAAGACTCAAGCCGAACAAGACCACATACCGTTCCACACGGGAGAGTCTCCAAGCCCTCGCAACACATTTCCTTATCAGGGGGTTTTCTTCTAACAAAATGGACCTTGGTTTTGAAACATTTTCGAGAAGGCCGGAAGCGCATCTCCATCGCAATCAAAGTCTGATGTAGCAAATCCTACGCCAATGGTGAATGAAGAAGGCTGTTGGTAGATGCCCGATTTTTCAGTTGTTTTTCAGGAGATGGTTTCTGGGTTTGGGACACCTTGGGCTCCTGCTTGGAACCTTTGTCCGGATCTGATTTTGGAAGGAGAAGGAGTCACAGGGTGTGGTGATTCTTCACCGGGAAGGGCCGGTTGCCATGGGGAGGGGGAGGGGTTTTCCTGAGGTGCCAGGGAAATCTGTGGGTCTGCTTGTACCTTGGCATTTTCAGAGTGGAATGGCCTCAAATGACCAGGGGGGTGTGGGTAGAACGGTTGGCCTAAAGGTTGGCCCTATCGTCCCAGGAAAGACTCCTGGGCCCTCGCTGCAGGCTTCAAGAAAGGTCTTGCTCAAATTATTGTTTTTAGGGAATAATATTTTGATTGACCAGGTTTTTGCTCGAATCTCCCCCTTCCTTATAAAAATTCTACTTCTGGCTCTCAAAGGAGGCAGCCTATGGAAGGCAAGTCGGAATCGCCCTTTAATCTCCAGTTGTTCCTAACGCAAAGCGGTAGTGGGAAAACAATTTTGACATTCCGTCAAAAGCAGACGCTCTTTTCGCAAGGGGATGTCGCGGATGCTGTGTTCTATATTCACTCCGGCCAGATCAAACTTTCGGTGGTCTCGAAGCAGGGGAAAGAAGCCGTGGTCGGGATCGTGGAGTCTGCGGGGTTTGTAGGGGAAGGTTGCCTCGCCGGGCAGCGGGTGTGCATGGCCACGGCGACAGCCCTGGAGGACTGCACTCTGGTTAGAATTTCCAAGGATGCGATGATCCGCGTGCTCCATGACGAACCCACCTTCTCCACGTTCTTCATGGAACATCTCCTGGCTCGCAACGTCCGTATTCAGGAGGACTTGGTGGATCAGTTGTTTAATTCGGCTGAGAAGCGGCTGGCGCGTGTGCTGCTGTTAATGGCCCATTTTGGGAAAGAGGGCAAGCCGGAACCGGTCCTTGCAAAGGTCAGTCAGGAAATGCTTGCCGAGATGATCGGCACGACGCGCTCCCGCGTCAGTTTCTTCATGAATAGATTCAGAAAATTGGGTTTCATCGAGTACAACGGCGGTTTGCATGTGCACAGCTCCCTCCTTAATGTCGTCCTCCACGACTAGGATTTTCCTTTATTTTCGCGGCATCAGATGCGTACC
>DOFS01000526.1:0-7317 GCA_003523945.1 Nitrospiraceae bacterium
GGATTGGGTGGAACTTCACTGAAAATACTGGAAAAAACTGGAATAAATGCTCATATTATTGGTTTGGATCGTGATTATCAAGCCATTGCTTTTGCGAAAAAGACTTTAAGCGAATATGAACCGTCTGTAAATATTCTGCATGGGAATTTCTCCCACGTTAAAGGTATTGTTCATAGATCGGGCTATGAGAAGGTTGACGGTGTGGTGTTTGATTTGGGGGTATCCTCGTTGCAGTTGGACCAACCAGAGCGGGGCTTTAGTTTTTCTCTCACTGGTCCCTTGGATATGCGAATGGATCAAACCCAGGGAGTCACAGCAGCTGATTTGGTGAATCATCTCCCGGAAAAAGAGTTAGCGGATGTCATTTTTACGTATGGGGAAGAACGTTATTCGCGTCGAATTGCCAGGGCTATTGTGCAGGCCAGAAGCGCCGGTCCTATTCAAACCACCAACGCCCTGGTCTCCGTTCTCGATCGCGCGCTTCCTTTTGCTTACAAAAAAGGGCGCCTGCATTTTGCAACCAGGACCTTTCAGGCGCTTCGAATACGTGTGAATCGGGAGTTGGATTTGCTGGAGCCGGCCCTCCGTGATGCCGTCGGCCTGTTGAAGGAAGGTGGACGGGTGTGCGTTGTGGCGTTTCACTCGTTAGAAGATCGCATTGTGAAGCAGACCTTTCGTTCTCTGGCTCAGGGAGAACATCCCAGAGTCGCCTTGCTGGTCAAGAAGCCTGTCATTCCGAGTGCGATGGAAATCCAACAAAATCCTCGTGCCAGAAGCGCCAAATTACGTGTGGTCGAGCGCCTCGCGGAAGGAGATAACCTATGAAGAAAAACGTGTTTCTTGGCGTCATGATTTTATTGGGGGTATGGTGCCTGCTGTATGTCGGGGTCAAGATAGATATGTGGCGCCTAGGGTATGCCATTGAGGAGTTAGAAACCCAGCGCGCGGCATCCAAAAAGCAGCAGGAAGGCTTGCAGGTTCGGCTCTCACAGTTAACGGATCCCCAACGAGTCGCCCAACGAGCGCAAAGTCAATTGGGACTCACCGTGGCTCAAGAAGGGCAGATTGTCATGGTCTCTCTGGATACGTTACCCGAGTCTGGATCGGGAGGGAATTCTCCTGTTCGTTTGGTCCGTGAATTTACAGATGCCGTCGTGAGTATTCCGTGAAAACACCGTCTCAGGATATTCATCCCGTCTGTCGAATACGAAGTGGCATCGTCTGCTTGGGCCTCCTCTTCGGATTTGTGCTGATTGGGTGTCGACTTTTTTACCTCCAGGTTCTTCAGGCAGACGTTGGGGCGTATCAGGCACAACAACAACATGAAAAAACCGTGTTGGTGCAGCCAGACCGAGGTGTCATCGTTGATCGACAAGGTCATCCACTGGCTCTCAACGTGGAAGTGGCATCGTTATATGTGAGGCCGCCGTCCTTGCAGGATCCACAACGAGCTGCCAGATCCTTAGCCCCGATTTTACAAATGCCGGTCAAGGAATTGCGCAACCTCTTTACAAGAAATCAGCCATACGTTTGGGTTAAGCGGAACCTTCCGGAACCCGTCGTCAAAAAATTAGAGGCGATGAATATTCCCGGATTGGGATTGACCAGAGAGCCACATCGTTTTTATCCCAAGGGAAATTTGGTATCGCATCTTGTGGGGTTTGCCGGAATTGATAGCCAGGGATTAGAAGGACTGGAGCTTCAATATGAGTCCTATCTCCGTGGTGAAAAGAATCTGGTGAAATACCAAAGGGACGCCTTGGGTAGAAAGCTGGCCTCTCCCCCAAGCCAGGATTCAGTGCCTTTGTCGACCGGTTATCATCTCACCCTGACCATCGATGAGGTTGTCCAATTTATTGCGGAGGCGGAATTGGCGGAAGCTTTAAAGCGAAGTGCCGCAAAGTCTGGAAGTATTGTGATTATGGATCCTTTAACTGGAGCAATCTTGGCCTGGGCGCTTCATCCGACCTTTGACCCGAACCACTTAGGACAGTTTTCCACTCAGGATTGGCGAAATCGAGTGGTGACGGATCCCTATGAGCCGGGATCAACGTTGAAAATTGTAGTGGCAGCGGCGGCTCTTGAAGAGCAGGTGATCTCTCCAGACACGTTAATCTATGGTGGTGACGGACAGATGTCGGTCGCGGGGACGATCGTGCATGATTCGTCAAAAGCCAGTTGGATGACATTTTCTGAAGCGGTGGCGCAATCGAGTAATGTGGGTGTGATCAAAGTCGCAATGGAATTAGGGCAAGACCGGGTCTTTCGGTATTTGAAAGCATTTGGATTTGGAGAAAAAACTGAAATCGATCTTCCCGGAGAATCATCAGGGATACTGAGAGATACCAACAACTGGAGTGGTCGAAGTCTATCTTCAATTGCCATGGGCCAGGAAATTGCCGTCACGCCTATTCAAATGGTCACGGCCATGTCAGTGGTGGCCAATGGCGGTTGGTTGATGACGCCATATGTCGTGTCATCGATACAGGATTCCCACGGACAGGCCGTTTTGACCAAAGATCCGCACCCTAAGCGGCGCCCCGTCTCGCTTGAAACGACCAGTACGTTAGCTCGGATTCTCGAAATCGCCGTAGAGGCAGGGACCGGGAAGCGTGCCAGGCTGGCCGGATACCGGGCTGCCGGAAAGACGGGGACCGCTCAGAAAATTGACCCGAAAACCGGGTCGTACTCTTCTTCACAAGTGATTGCCTCGTTTGTCGGATTTGCGCCAGTCGAGCGTCCACGTCTTGCCATGTTAGTGGTCATTGATGAACCAACTATCGGGAATTATGGTGGAGAAATTGCGGCTCCGGTTTTTCGAAAGGTTGCAGAGCGAGTCTTGCCGCATTTGGGAGTGTTGCCTGGTGGATCGCAGGTCATTCGGACGGTTGCTGCAAATTCCCCCATTTCTTCACCGCAGCCCATTGTGCAATAAACTGTGACGCTTCAAGAGCTTATTGCCTCATTGGATAGGGTACTGAGTGAAGGGGATCTTCAGCGGGAGGTTGTGTCTGTTACCGAGGACTCCCGACAAGTAAAGCCTGGTTCGGTATTTGTGGCCATCAAGGGGGAGCACTACGATGGACATCAGTTCGTGAGACAGGCTCAAAAACAAGGGGCGGTCGGTGTCGTGGTGGAGGATGAAGGATTTGAGGTCAGTGACCCACCAGGAGGAAAAAGCTCGTCAGCTCTCATTCGAGTAAAAAACTCCCGGAAAGCTTTGGGGTTGTTGGCAGCAAAACTATCCGGCATGCCTTCCGTCCATTTGCAAATGGTGGGGGTCACGGGGACGAATGGCAAAACCACGGTGACGCATTTAGCCAAATCCCTGCTGGAAGCTCAAGGGCATCGTGTGGGACTGTTGGGGACAGTGGGGTATATGTTTGGGACAGAGCACCGGGTGGCGTCTCATACCACACCGGCTCCCGTCGAGTTGCAGGACATGTTGAACGCCATGGTCCGTGCCGGAATGGATGTCGCGGTCATGGAGGTTTCTTCCCATGCGTTGGCCCTAGATCGAGTAGCCGGCTGTGAATTTGACATCGTGGTGTTTACCAATCTGACACAAGACCATTTAGATTTTCATCACACATTGGATGACTATTTTCAGGCGAAACTCAGGTTATTTACCGAATGTGTCGACAGCGGACAGAAGACCCGCCCCAAACGCGCCCTGGTCAATGCGGATGATGAACGGGCCGCGCTGATCCTCCAGCATTGTTCGATTCCGACCTGGACATATGGGCTTCATGCCCAAGCGGACATCAGAGCGGAAACCGTCCGCCTCTCCCTGGGAGGAACAGAATTTCTGGTGAACAGTCCCCATGGCCGATTGACGATCAACAGCCAATTGGTGGGAGAACACAATGTGTCCAATATGTTGGCCGCCATCGGAATCGGCCTGGAAATGGGCATGACCGTTTCCATGATTGAACAAGCCGTGCATTCAGTAGCCAATGTTCCTGGACGTTTTGAACGCATCGATGAAGGCCAACCATTCACGGTCGTCGTGGATTATGCCCATACCGAAGATGCTTTGTATCGATTGCTTCGAACGGCGCAGGCCATTACCCAAGGACGAATCATTACGCTGTTCGGCTGTGGGGGTGACCGGGATGCTGGAAAACGGCCTAAGATGGGTCAGGTTGCCGCACGACATAGCGATCTGGTGTTTGTCACGTCCGATAACCCTCGAACGGAAAATCCTCAATCAATTCTGGCTCAAATCGAACAGGGGATTCAATCTCTGCTTCCGGAAGAACGGTGCCCGTATCAGATCATTCCCGATCGAGCCGAAGCAATTTATGCCGCTGTAGCAGAAGCCAAGGACGGAGATCTCTTGTTGATCGCGGGGAAGGGGCATGAAGACTACCAAATTCTCGGCACCCAGAAAATTCATTTTGATGATCGTGAAGAAACCAGAAAGGCGATCCATCGGCAGATGGGTTCCAGGTCGTCCTGACGACTCGACATGGCGGCTTTTGAAATACAGGAAGTACTCGATGCGACTGAGGGGGCGTTGATCCTACAGGGAGGGCGTAAGGATAAAATGCTTCGAGTGCAAACTGATTCGCGGGAGATAAAATCCGGCGATCTGTTCCTGGCCTTGAAGGGGGAGAAATTCGATGGCCATGCATTTGTCAAAACGGCCTGCCAACTGGGAGCCAGAGGTGTCGTGGTTGAAGAGGCGCGGGCCCGGGAGGTGTTGACGCAGGTACGTCGGTCTGGGTCGGTTTCCGTCATGGTGGTGGGGGTGAATAATACGCTGCGAGCCTATCAGGATCTGGCCCGTTTCCATCGATTACGATTTTCTATCCCGGTGGTAGCCATTACGGGCAGCAATGGAAAAACGACGACCAAGGAAATGGTGTATCAGGTGCTGGCGACTCGCTGGCGGGTGCATAAAACGCACGGGAATTTTAATAATGCCATTGGCGTGCCCCGGACGCTCCTGGATCTTCACGGCGGGCACCAGGCTGCGGTGATTGAAATGGGCGTGGATCAAGTGGGGCAGACCACTCGATTGTGTGAGATGGCCAGACCGACCTCTGGAGTGATTACGAATGTCGGTACCGACCATTTGGAGTTCTATGGGACCCTGGCCAGGTCGGCAGCCTCCAAAGCGGAAATATTGGATTGGCTTCCGCGAGATGATGGTGCAGCCATCTTGAATGCAGACGACCGGTATTTTGAAAAATTTTCACGGAAAGCGAAAGGCTCTGTGATCTCATTTGGTTTGTCGGCTCGGGCGGATGTCCGGGCGGCCGACTTGGCGTGGAATGGGCGGCAAACGGAATTTCGCCTATTCCTACCTCATCGAAAAATGGCCAAGCGGGCCAGTGTGCGAATCATGGGCTCGCATAATATTGCCAATGCCCTGGCGGGGGCGGCAGTGGGATGCGCTCTCGGATTGTCAGGTGATGACATTGTGTCGGGATTAGGTAAGTTTCGACCGGCTCCGATGCGATCGGAAATCCGTCGGTGGGGTGGAGTGCTGTATCTTTACGATTGCTATAACGCCAACCCTGCTTCAGTCAAAGCAGCCTTAGAGTTGCTTGTTGGTCTGAATTCCTCTCGTCGGACGATAGCGGTGTTGGGAGACATGTTGGAATTAGGGCCTAAAGAAGCTCAGTTTCATGAGGAAATAGGGCGTGAGGCCGCGAAATATCATGTTACCCATCTTATTGCCTGTGGAGCGTTTGGGCACAAGATGTCCGAAGGTGCCCTGAAAGTTCGCGGGACGACTCAAGTGTCCGTGGTGAGAGATGCCATGGAAGCCGGTGCGTTGCTGAAAACAATCGTGAAGCGTGGGGATGTGGTGCTCATCAAGGCTTCTCGAGGGGCAAAAATGGAACGCGTGCTCGACTCTGTCCGTTCTGGGTCATAGTCTGTCTGGATTCGACTGGATGCCCAGGCCAGAAAAGGTTCTCGTTAGTGAAACGTATACACGAGATGATACATGAGCGACGATATCAGGGAGAGGGCTTCTCCTCTACCCGAAGAAAGTAAATCCTAATGCTGTATCTATGGCTTTATCCGCTTCATACCGAATTTGCCCTCTTCAATGTCTTTCGGTATCTCAGTTTCCGCATTATTTATGCGGCGGTGACTGCCTTTCTGATTGTGTTTTTCCTTGCCCCTCCCATGATCAAAAAATTGCAGACATTGAAACTCGGGCAAAAAATCAGAACTGATGGCCCCCAAAGCCATCTCGGAAAATCCGGCACGCCTACGATGGGAGGATTGCTCATCATCTTTTCGGTGCTGCTCTCAACCATGTTATGGGCGGATATTTCGAATATCTATGTCTGGTTGGTGCTCTTGTCGCTTGTGGGGTTCGGGCTGATCGGGTTTGTGGATGATTACATCAAAATATTACGGGGCCAATCCAAGGGGTTGACGGCTACGCAAAAAATTGTCGGACAGCTAGGAGTGGCCCTGGGTATCGGGTTGTTTTTTTATCTTTCACCCGGCTATTCCACGGAACTCAGTGTGCCGTTCTTTAAAAACTTCACTCCCGATTTAGGAGTGTTCTACATCCCATTTGCCATTCTGGTCATCGTCGGGTGTTCGAATGCGGTGAATTTAACTGACGGGTTGGATGGATTGGCCGTTGGACCGGTCATTATTTCCGCGATGGCTTATACCGTTGTGGCCTGGGCAGTCGGGAATAAATTGGTCTCAGGGTATTTACTCATTCCTCATATTGACGGAGCCGGTGAACTTGCCATTCTCACGGCCTCCATTATCGGCGCGGGGTTAGGTTTTCTCTGGTTTAACACCTATCCGGCGTCGGTCTTCATGGGCGATGTGGGGTCGTTACCCCTTGGTGCCGCATTAGGCACCGTGGCCGTGGTGTGCAAGCATGAATTGTTATTAGTCTTAGTCGGGGGAGTATTTGTGATGGAGGCGGTGTCCGTCATCTTCCAGGTGGCCTCTTTTAAGTCCAGGGGAAAGCGAATTTTCCTCATGGCGCCGCTACACCACCATTTTGAATTGAAGGGATGGGAAGAACCCAAGGTGGTCGTCCGTTTGTGGATCATTGCGATTATTCTGGGCCTCTTAAGCATTAGCACATTGAAATTACGTTGATCATAGGATGTCAGTGGAACCCTGTGGAGCCATGGAAGCCGTGAACCTCACTCCCGTGTTTCCCATCACGAGTTGGCAAGGCAAGCGTGTCACGGTATTTGGTCTCGGACGAAGCGGCAGGGCGGCTGCCGATCTTCTTCTGAACGTGGGCGCGCTGGTCACGATTGTCGAAGAACACACCGGCCAGGATTTTGAGTCCACGTCGGTGGCGTATGGACTTCGAGG
>DOFS01000526.1:7529-11392 GCA_003523945.1 Nitrospiraceae bacterium
ATCGGACAACGGGGCATCCCGATTATTGGGGAAATTGAATTAGCTGGGTGGTTCCTTCGGGCTCCCATCATTGCCGTGACCGGCACCAATGGAAAAAGCACTACCGTACGTCTCATTGGATCGATCCTGCAACAAAGCGGGAAACGGGCATTTGTGGGCGGGAATCTCGGTATTCCGTTATGCGAGGCGGTGCCCAAAACAACGGACTCGTCTCCCACACCGGACTATGAATTTATCGTCGCAGAAGTCTCGAGCTTTCAATTAGAGACTATTCACCGGTTCAGGCCGTGGATTGCCGTGTTGTTAAATCTAACGCCAGATCATCTGGATCGACATCCGACCCACGAAGACTATCGTGCCGCCAAACAGCGTATTTTTGAAAACCAGACCATTCAGGATTGGGCGCTGATCAATGTGGATGATCCTGTGGTGACAAGGATGGCGTTGTCGGCACGCGCAGGCGTCTGTGAATTTAGTCTTACCAAAAAAGTGGAGCAGGGTGTGTATCTCCAGGGAGGCGATATTCGGGGCCGGATGCACGGAGAGGACTTTTTAATTGCACCACGGAACGCACTCCCGATGCGGGGAGATCATAACGTGGCCAATGCGATGGCGGCGATGAGTGTCGGCCTGCTCTGTGGATGTTCAATAAACGATATGGTTCGTGCCCTTCAGGCCACGCCGACCTTCGAGCATGCCCTGGAGGTCGTCCGGGAGTGGCAAGGCATCACATTCGTCAATGATTCAAAAGGCACAAATGTGGACGCCACACTCAAAGCCTTACACAGCTTTGAGGAGCCTGTGGTCTTAATTCTTGGGGGAAAAGACAAAGGCGGAGATTTTTCACAGTTAACCGGGAGTATCCGGGCGAAGGTGAAAGGAGTGGTGATTATGGGAGAGGCCACTCCCATCATTTTTAAAGCCTTGGAACAGATTAAATCTGTCACGCTCGCAACCAGTTTGACGGATGCGGTCTCGCAGGCCGTGGCGTTCGCCTCCAGGGGGGATGTGGTGTTGTTTTCCCCGGCTTGCGCCAGTTTCGATATGTTCCGGAATTATCATCATCGAGGACTCGAATTTAAACGGGTGGTCGGAGAACTTCAATAAATGGCCATTCCAGCCATCTTACGCCGAAAAAACTCTCATGTGGATTCCCGTGCATGGAAAGATCTGTTCCCGGGGAATTTGGGCGTTGGTTCCAAACGTATCGATCCGCTGATTGTGGGGATTACCTTGGCCCTGTCCCTCGGGGGATTGGTGATGGTGTTTAGTGCCAGTGGTGTCATGGCGGAAAATAAATTTACCAATGCCACCTACTATCTCCAACGACAAATCGTGTGGATGCTGTTGGGATTTGGTGTCCTGCTGATTGGGTCCTTGATTGATTATGGCCATTGGAAGCGATGGATTCCCATGGTTGTGGGAGGATGTGTCCTGGGATTACTTCTGGTCCTGGCCGTGGGCCCACAAATTAATGGAGCTCGACGATGGATCACATTCGGGTTTTTTTCCATTCAACCCACGGAAATGGCCAAGCTGGCCGTCGTGCTGTATCTCGCCGCGTTTCTTTCCAATCCTCATCGGCGTGTGACGGATTGGCAGCGAGGGTTTCTTCCCCCTGTGGCGATGGTGGGCATAATTTGTGGGCTGATTGTCGTAGAACCTGACTTAGGAAGTACCGTCGTCATCAGTCTGGTGTTTGTGGGCATGATGTATCTGGCCGGAGCGAGGGTGCGCCACTTGGCCTATTTAGGATTGCCGATGGTTGCCGGGTTGGGCTCACTCATCTGGGTGAGTCCGGAACGATGGGAAAGGATGACGACATTTTTAAATCCTTTCGCGGACCGGGAGGGTGCGGGTTACCAGCTTGTCCAGTCTATACTGGCGTTGGAAAACGGCGGATTATTTGGTGTCGGTCTTGGGCAGGGCAAACAAAAGTTGTTGTTTCTTCCCGAAGGCCATACTGATTTTGTGTTGGCCTTGGTGGGAGAAGAATTAGGCCTCATCGGGACGTCCGGCCTGTTGGCGTTGTTTGCCATTTTCGTCTGTAAAGGATTTCGAGTCGCGGCGCTGGCGCCCGATCTGTTCGGGCGCTATCTCGCCCTGGGGATCACCATGCTTCTGGGTATTCAAGCTCTGATTAATGCGGGTGTGGTGAGTGGGATGCTGCCGACAAAAGGCTTAACACTTCCCCTGGTCAGTTACGGCGGGTCCTCGCTCCTGGTCACCATGTTAGCCATCGGAATTTTGCTGAATGTGGCCAGACAGGGACGAGCCAGCCCTTGAGTGAGTGAGACGGAAGTCATGCGGGTCGTCATTGCTGCGGGTGGAACGGGAGGTCATATGTATCCGGCTATCGCGTATGCCAAAGAATTTCAACAGCACGACCCTGAAGGGAGCATTGTGTTTGTGGGGACGGGGAAGTCCTTAGAGGGAGAAATCCTTGGGAAAGAAGGGTTCGGATTTGAGCCGATTACGGTGGAGGGGTTTGTGGGCCGAGGGATGGCCGGCATGGTGCGTTCCCTTATGTTGCTCCCTCAGTCGGTGTGGCGTGCGGTCAGGATTCTCCGCAACCATCATGCAGATCTGGTGATCGGGACGGGGGGATATTTCAGTCCTCCGGTGGTTGTGGCGGCCTGGTTGCTGAAAATTCCCAGGGTCTTACTGGAACCGAATGCCATGCCGGGTTTGGCCAATCGGGTGTTGGGTCCATTAGCCGACAGAATTTTTCTGGCCTTTGACAGCGCGAAGCCGTTCTTCTCGTCATCGAAAGTCAAGGTGATTGGCACGCCTATCCGGAAAGACTTTGCCTTGGAGCAGCCTCCTGCTCCTCCGCAGAAGATCTCACATGTGTTGGTCTTTGGCGGGAGCCAGGGCGCCCGGGCGATTAATTCCGCGATGCTGAATGCCGTGGAGTCTTCATCCAGGCTTCGCAAACAGGTCACCATCACCCATCAGACCGGCGCCGACGATTTTGAACGGGTCAAGGCCGGCTACGCACAATTGGGGGTTCAGGTGGATGTTCGTCCCTTTCTCTTTGATATGCCCCAGGAACTTGCCAAAGCAGATCTCATCGTTTGCCGGGCCGGGGCCAGCACGTTGGCTGAATTATCAGCATATGGAAAAGTCGGAATTCTGATCCCGTTTCCCCAGGCGACACACAATCATCAGGAAATGAATGCCAGGTCCATGGAAGCGGCCGGAGCGGCTCGAGTGCTCTTGCAATCGGACCTCACCGGGCAGCGGCTGGCAGAAGAAATTGAACTGGGGATGTCCGATATTCCCCACATACAGGAAATGGCCCGACGAAGTTGGGCCCTCAGAAAAGTCCATGCCACAGAGCAGATGGTGCGTGAATGCCTCTCTCTGGTAGGGCATCCGGTCCCGTCGTCATGACGGGTACAAGTTGAGGATATAAGGCTACACGGAAAAACAAGCAAGAATGACCAAACAGAAACCATTCCGTAAACGTATTCAATCTTTAATGAGGAGGGACTCTTACAGGGAATGAAGAGAATGTCCTGTCCGGTCAAAGTCTGGAATGCCAAGAACGCTGGTCGCGTCATGAGGAGAGTCGATGCGGGAATCGCGGGTTCCGCAGGCCGAGCCGGTATTGAGACGAGACGTCCGGACTTGCAGCCTTCGCGTCCTCACCAGTGGAGGCATCAGGTGACCGTTTTCTGTGATTTTCCCTTCAACCCTGGAAGTCTACGACATTATGTTTCGAAAAATTCAGCACATTCATTTAGTCGGTATCGGGGGAAGTGGAATGAGTGGCATCGCCGAGGTTCTTCTGACCTTAGGGTATAAGGTGACCGGCTCCGATGTGGGGCCTTCCGATGCGATTCGTCGGCTGGAGGAAC
>DOFS01000099.1 GCA_003523945.1 Nitrospiraceae bacterium
CCCTGCTGGCCGAATCAGAAGCTCACCTTGGAGCCATTCTGAACCTGGCCTATGATGCCGTGATCTCCGTCAACGCCGCGCACCACATTCAACGCTTCAATCCAGGGGCCGAACACCTCTTTGGATATCGTGCCGAAGAAGTCATCGGACAACCGCTAGACCAACTCATTCCCTTAGCCCTCCCGCTCGACTTGCACGAGGCTCGTCATCAGGTTGAACCCGATTCGAAAGCGAAGCAGACGGATGGAGCAACCGTGCAGATGCAGATCCGCCGCAAGGATGGAACCCGGCTTGCCGTCGAGGCAAGAATTTGTGGCAATGGTGCTCACCACAAACTGGCCTTTTCCATCATTCTTCGTGAGAGCACCCAACGACAGGCTGTGGAGGAAACCTTTCAGGAGTCCGACAGATGGCTAGAAGAACGGCTGATCCCCATATCTGATGTGTGATTGTGGATGGATAGCCAGAAAGAAAGAAAGATAGATAGATATATAGATAGATAGCTAGCTGGCTGCGCGCAGATGGCGCGGGATGTGGACGACCAAGCAGAAGGAAACGTGATCGGGGTATTGAACGGAGGAGAAAACAGCCCCCTACCCGCTTAGCCATTCAGTCGAGGTTTGACGGGTCCGGCCCCCATGAGGCTCGACGGCCGTATTGAGGAATTCCAACGGCTCGTCTTCCCTCACCCGTTTCGACTGGCCGCCATTTTGTTGGAGTGAGAGGACCTTTTTCTTTTCGTGGTTCTCCGGCCTCCATTGATTGCCGATATTTTTCTATTGACCCATTCGTCCAATTCCTTCCAGACCATTTGCTCCCCGCTGCCCTGCCGGCTGGCTTCCTGCGCCAGGGTGAGAATGTCCTGATACGACCGCACGTGTAACGCCACCTGCTCTTGCTTGACCATCCTGGCAAATTCCATCCATTCATTCGATCTGACCTTATGGCTCATGGGCAAATGGGGACTGTCTGCATAGACGATGACCACGGCCGGTTGCTTGTCTTTCTGCCGCCCCACCTTATAGGCCGCCACGAGATTGCGCATCCATTGGTAAGCCGGTCCCGCGAATGGGCAAGGTTGGTAATCCACGTCGGCATCCAGATGAAAGATCTTCGGAATGATGTCCCAATACTGGATGCCTTTCCGGCTTAACGCACAGCGAGCGGAAGATGGATTCCCGCTCACCTCCGGCGGGAATGACGGAGAGGAAAGAATGGATGCCGCATAATTCCCATTGCACCGTTTGGCACCGTTGCGCGAGAGCGTTTGCGAACAGGCGCCGCCATCCTGTTCGGTGAATTTACATTCAATGAGCAGGACCGCCTGTGAGCTTTCAGCATAGACATCCACCTGGGTGGGACGAGGTTCATTGAGCAATGTCGGACGCGCGATCCATTCCAGGGTGACGGCCCAGGGACTGCCGGTAGGAAGCCCGAGGGTTGTGGCAAGGGCGTCAAGAATCACATCACAATCCGAGGAGGTTTTGATGGTGCCGAACACATCAATGGCCAGCGCTTGTGATGAATGGGCCACATGCGTATCGATGGCGCCCCCCCTTCCTGTGTGCCACGGAAATTTTTCCCATGGTTCACAGGCTTGATGCGCGGCTGGGAAAATATTTTGTTCGAGACGTGTTCTGGTGGCGTCGTCCATGTGGCGGCCTCTATGCGTGAGAGGGTGAATCCGGGAATTAGGGGTTTTAAAGGTATTCTTCGGAAGATGGAGCTTTGAAATGAATGTGGAATGGGAAGATGGATGGTTTGGAGTTGTTGCGGAAATACAGAAGAGGGAGGTCTGCTTAACACGGTTTGAGGGGATATGTGTTTTTCAACGATGCCGGGTCTCGGCCCCGGCAGCCGAGGGCAAGGCCTTCGGGGGCGAAACCCCGTCTCATTCTAAAATAATACTCACAACACGATCATGAAAAACCCACACCAAAACCCTGAACCACGCACTCCGCCTTCCTTGCTTTATCTACCTGTCAATATGGCCGTATTTGCTTAAGCTTTTCCGGATTCAGGCCGATGCAATTCACCAATGGTGTTCCTTCTGCTTGGCATCTTCCTGGCTGTAGCTTCATGGATCACCCATCACGTCCCCACAGGCAATCTTTATAAGGCGTTTCGGGTGACATAATGCGATACCAAGGCCGTCATAGCAGAAAGAGTCCTCGTGGGAAGACCTTCGTCTTCATGGATTTCAAATTACTGGTCATCCTGATGCTTCTGGTCACGTCTATTGTGGGAACGTTTGCCTTCACCATTATCACCTTGAAAGCCCAAGACCGGAATATGGACCTGATCAGTTTGGCCGGGCGACAGCGCATGCTGAACCAGCGTTATATGAAAGAAATCCTGTTGGCCTCACAGGGCTTAGAAGCCGATTACCTTCGCCCTCGAACGGCCTTTAACGAAACACTCGAAACCTTTCTGACCGGCGGCCGGGTACCCAACTTTCCGGAGGCGGGTGATGTGTTGATCGTCCCGAGCATGAGGGAGCAACCCATTATCGATCTATTGCAGGCGATCAAAAAAACCATGCACGAATTTTCCTCAAAATCCGTCCATTTCCTGCACCTGTCGGAAAGCGATGACATGTACGAGCCCACCATGAACGACCTGTTGGTGCTGAACAACCAGGTGCAACAACTCGTCGAGCAATCCGTAAAAAAACTGACACTCGTCCTCGAGGACAGACTCTCCACCATCATTCGATGGGAAATCACCACCGGTATCCTCATGGCGCTTCTTGGGACCTTTCTGGCCAGTCAGGTCTTTTTGGCCAACCGGAAGCGGGACAGGGAAATCGAGGAGCGCAAGAAGGCCGAAGAACATCTCAACCTTCAATGTGCCATATCCAGAATCCTGTCTGAGGATCAGGATGTCGACACGGGGATTTCACGTATTTTAGAGACCCTGACCCATGGGTTTCCCTGGGCCTTGGCGGCATACTGGGAAGCGGATTCAGAGACTCAGATCTTACGATGCCGGACCCTGTTTCCGGTCTCGGAGGCCAGTCTTCTGCCATTTATCGAAATGACCCGAAGTCTTCCGCTGATGAAAGGCCAGGGACTTCCGGGACATATCTGGCAGACCGGTACCCCGGCGCGAATGGTGGATGTGCAGGAGGACCCGAATTATCCACGAGCCCCGGCGGCCGCCGAGGTCGGTCTCCATGGGGCCATTGGTTTTCCGGTACTCATTGAATCCGAGATCGTTGGAGTCATAGAGGCCTTTAGTCACCTTGCCGAGCCGGTTGATCCGGATCTGCTCTATATGTTTCCCTTGCTGGGCAAGCAAATCGGGCAGTTCATCCAGCGTCAACAGGATCATGCCACCATTGCCGAATCGGAAGCCCGCCTCGGAGCGATTCTCAAGTTTGCCCATGACGGAGTCATTTCGGTCAATGAAGCGCAATGCATTCACCTCTTTAATCAAGGGGCCGAACACCTCTTTGGATATCGTGCCGAAGAAGTCATCGGACAACCGCTGGAACACGTCCTTCCCCTTTTACTCCCCAGCAAGGTGCAATACCTGGCTATCCAGAATTGTGGGACGAATCGGGAATCGGATCAGAAGGTGGGATCGACCGTAGAGGTGCATGGACGTCGCAAGAACGGAACCGAGTTCCCTGCCGAAGCGAGCATTTCGGTCAATTTCCTGACAACCCCCCTGACCTACACCATCATTCTGCGTGATATCACTCAGCGGCAGGCCATGGAGGAAGCCCTACAGAAGTCCTACCGGTTTTTCGAAGAGATTCTGACTTCCATTTCCGCGATATTAATCAGCGTCGATTCGAATGGACTGATCCGGCAATGGAATACCACGGCAGAAAAGACGTTGGGCCTGATGGCCGCAAATGTTCTGGACAGAGATTTTGCCTCCTGTGATATCCCGTGGGATTGGTCCATCGTGAGCAAGAGAGTTCTCCAATGTGTGAAATCACAGAAGGCCGTGCGCATGGAGACGCTGCATTACCGAACCCCTTCAGGAGAAAAGGGGTTCCTGGGACTTACCGTGAATCCGATCCGGGCCAAGCACGATGGTGACCTTTCCGGATTCTTGATATTAGGAACGGACATCTCAGGAAAAAAGCAGCTCGAAGTGCAGCTTTCACTGGCGCAAAAGATGGAATCCATCGGGCAATTGGCTGCCGGGATCGCTCACGAGATCAACACGCCCATCCAATTTGTCAATGACAATCTTCTCTTTTTGAAGGAGAGCTTTGAATCCATCCAGGCCGTGTTGAATGTCTATGAGAGCCTGATGCAGACCTTGCCGAAAGAAGCCTTTGAGCCACACCTGTTCCAGCAGGTCAAAACAATCACAGACCAGGCCGACCTGGTGTATACCTTGAACGAGATTCCTAAGGCGCTGGATCAGTCTCTGGATGGGGCTCAACGGGTGACAAATATTGTGGGTGCCATGAAAGATTTCTCTCATCCTGGCACAGGAGAGAAAGTGGCGATTGACCTGAATAGCGTAATCGACAATACCATCCTTGTGACCCGGAACGAATGGAAGTATGTCGCGGAGGTGAAGACCGAATATGACTCCGGGCTTCCCCCGGTCCCCTGTCTGCGCGGAGAACTCAGTCAAGTCATCTTAAATCTGATCGTCAATGCCGCCCATGCCATTGCCGACGTGGTCGGGAAGGAAGAAGGAAAGAAGGGACTGATCACGATCAGCACCCGGGCCGATGGGAACTGGGCGGAGATACGCATCACCGATACCGGCACGGGCATTCCGCTTGAATTCCGGAATAAGATTTTCGACCCCTTCTTTACGACCAAGGAAGTGGGAAGGGGAACCGGGCAGGGCCTCGCCATTTCTCATACCGTGGTCGTCAAGAAACACGGAGGCACGCTGACGTTCGAGACGGAGGTGGGCACCGGGACGACCTTTGTGATCCGGCTGCCGATGCAGGTCGCACTGGCTCATCAGGAGTCCGCATGAAACGCCGGATTGTCTTTGTCGATGATGAACCATTCGTTCTGGAAGCGCACAAACGGATGCTCCGCCCGATGCGCCATGAATGGGAGATGGAGTTCGTCACCAGCGGGACGGAGGCCTTGGCCCGCCTGGAGCACACAGGCGTCGATGTCGTGGTGTCGGATGTGCGCATGCCGGGTATGGATGGGGTCGAGCTGTTGAATGCCATTAAAGATCGGCACCCGCATACCGTCCGCTTCCTGCTGTCCGGGCAGGCCGACCGGGAAACCCTTATGAAAGCGATCGGCCCGTCCCATCAATATCTGGCCAAGCCTTGTGATACGGAAGTCCTGAAGGCCTCCATCGACCGTGCCTGCGCTCTGGGAGATCTGTTGCAGGATGATTCCATTAAACGGCTGGTGTCCCAAATTGACTCCATGCCTTCGCTCCCCTCTCTCTACCTGGAGCTGGAGGAAGAACTCGGCGCACCCGAGTCCAGTATCGAACGGGCAGCTGCCATTGTCGCAAAAGATATTGGCATGACCGCCAAAATTCTGAAGATCGTGAATTCGGCGTTTTTGGGCATCCCGCGAACGGTCTCCGATCCCGCGCAGGCGGTCATGTTTCTCGGATTCCAGACATTAAAAACGCTGGTCCTGACATTTGCGGTCTTTCAACAGTTGAGTCAGAAGACTCTTCCGGGATTCGACGTCGAGCGTTTTTGGCAACATAGTCTGGCCACCGGAGAGCAGGCCAGAAAAATTGCCATAGCCGAACAGGCCGCACCCTCGGTGGTGGAAGCGTCATTAGCCGGCGGCCTCCTTCATGATGTGGGGATGTTGTTGCTGGTGAATTCGTTTCCTGACCGGTATCAGGAGGCATTGACGATCTTTTCGACCCGACAATGCTCTCTTCCGGAGGCGGAAACCCACATCTTCAAGGCGACCCATGCAGAAATCGGCGCCTACCTTTTAGGCCTGTGGGGTATCCCCACATCCGTGATTGAAGCCGTGGCCTTTCACCATCGGCCATCGGCGAGCCTGGCCCAGGTCTTGACGCCCCTGATCTCCGTGCATGCGGCCAATGGTCTCCTGGCGGAACAAGACCCTCGCAATCTTGAGCGGGAACCTCCGCCATTTTTTGATCTGAATTATTTGGCAGAACTCAACTTCACAAATCGCATTCCGGTGTGGCGTGAACTCTCCCTGGTTTCGAACTAGGCTCGGAACTGAAGGAAGGTCCTTCTGATGGAACACATTTTGTTTGTGGATGATGAAGCCCACATCCTGGATGGCTTTCAGCGCCAGTTCCGGAAACGCTTTCAGGTCTCTACCGCGTTAGGAGCGCAGCAGGCTCTGGAGTTGATCACGGCCCAAGGGCCTTTTGCGGTCGTGGTGTCAGATATGTGCATGCCCGGAATTGACGGGATCCGGTTTCTTGGTTCAGTCCGGAAAATCATTCCGGAGACGGTGCGCATCATGCTGACAGGGAATGCCGACGTCCGAACGGCGATAGAAGCCGTGAATCAAGGAGAAATTTTTCGATTCCTCACCAAGCCCTGTCCACCCGCCAACCTGACATTGGCTCTTGAGGCCGGCATCCACCAATATCAGCTTATCCGGGCCGAAAAAGAACTACTCGAGGGAACGCTGCGGGGAAGCCTCCAAGCCTTGAGCGATCTCCTTGCAGTGGTCAATCCTGAGGCATTTGGGCGGGCGTCCCGCCTGAAAGGATACGTGGTCGCCTTCACCCAACACATGGGGATTTCGGATACCTGGCAGATGGAGATCGCCGCAGTGCTCTCGCAGATCGGATGCGTCAACGTTTCTCAATCCATTCTCAAAAAAATCAACACGGGAGAAGCTTTGACCTCCAATGAAACCCAGGCGTTTCACCACCATCCCTTGACGGGATCGGGCATTCTGGCCAATATTCCCCGCATGGAGGCCGTGGCCAAAATTATCCTCTACCAACAAAAACATTTCGATGGATCGGGATGGCCCCAAGACCTCATCAGCGGGAAGGAGATTCCCTTGGGCGCCCGACTTCTCAAAATTGCTCTCGACTTCGATTACCTTCGCATGCAGAACTATCCCCCAAATAGCGCCTATGAAGAACTTCAGTCGCGGCAGGGATGGTACGATCCAACTCTGCTGCAGGCGTTAAAACCCCCGTTGGTACCCGAACAGATTGCCAGGGTCGTCTCCATTTCCCTCGATGAACTGCAACCGCATATGATTGTGGCGGAGGAAATTTATGACCAAAAAAACAACCTGCTGGTGGCCAAAGGATTGGACTTAACAGAATGGATGGTCAACCGTTTAAAACAAATGACCGGAGCACAAGCGGTCCGTGAACCGATTCAAGTCATTCTTCCTGAATCGAGCTCCCGAAATGAGCCACCCGTCCAGTCCCCTCATCTTGTCCAGTAACGAAACCGGACCAACCCTTCCCGCCTATTCACCGCACATGACGTTGGCGGACCGTGTGTGAGCCCGGTGAGTTGGGCCGCTCTCCTTGGCCTTGCGTCAGTACGATGTAATGGGGCCGACCTGGGTGAACATAGTTTTGGCCACTTTTGTCGAACCAAAAGTGGCTCGGCTGCCGGCCCGAGCCCCACCATCAACCTTCCCCACTCCCTCATTCTTACGTCCTCAATCTTTTATGGAAGTCCCTCCAGCATCCCTCTCCTATTTTTCGACGCCTGCCGGCTGGCCCCCAGGAGGGACGCTCTTAGAAAATAGCGGCCCTTGTGTGAGCCCGGCGAGTTGGGCCGCTCCTCTCAGGTCAGCGTCCCTCCCCTCCAATAAGGCCGGACGGGGCGTCACTGGTTTTGGGCCCTTTTGCCGAAACAAAAGGGCCTCGTCGTTCGGGGGCGAAACCCCGAAGGCCTTGCCCTCCGCTGCCCGGCCGAACCCCAGCAAATTCTGAATGAAACAAATTCAATTGGTTCCGTCAGGTGAGGATCCCTGATCAATCGAAGAATCTTTCCTCATAGACCGCAACCTCTCCCGGCGATATAATCACCGAATAATTATTCTTGATGGAGATGATGATGTCGCTTGTCATTGAAGAACATGAATTGAACCAATTACCCATTACGATTGACCAAGACATTCTAAGTGGGACACCGGTTTTTCAGGGTACACGCGTCCCCGTCGATGCCCTCATGACAAATTTGGAATCCGGCCTTACCTTGGACGCGTTTCTCGATAATTTTCCCTCCGTGACCCGCAAACAAGCGATTCAAGTCCTTGAGTTTTCCAAATCCACCCTCCTGAAACTTGCTCACCGATCTTGACCATTCTGCTGGACGAATCGGTTCCACGGTTGTTCAAAATTCATCTGGGCGAGTTTTCGATAGTCACCGTTCATGAATTGGGTTGGACCGGCATGAAGAATGGCGATTTGTTCGCAGCCGCCAGCCAACAATTCACCATTTTTATTACTGCAGATAAAAATCTCCGCTATCAACAAAGTCTTTCAGGAAATCCCCTCTCCATTATTGTGCTTCCCACCAATCAAGTCCCCTTAGTGTTAACGTTACTACCCCTTATTCGGGATACCGTCCTGGCCATTCAACCCAATGAACTCATCGAAATTTCACTGCCTTGAAAGCACTCTTCACGACCATCACCGGACTCACGTAAATTCCTCATTGAACTGCGCGCGACCTTGGCCAAAACTTCGGACAGACTCTGCGAGTTGCTTCAACTCTTTCCCCCCTAGTCTCCTCTGGTCCAGTGGCATGGCCGAGCCATCCAACCGGCACCGGAGAAATGGCGGGCAGTCTTTTATCCTCTATGGTTGGACGCCTTTCGGTTGGCCCGAAGGTGGGACGCTCTTAGTATTTAGCGGCCCGCGTGTGAGCGGAGCGAGTTGATTCACGATTCTTCTTTAGGCTCCCCTGG
>DOFS01000405.1 GCA_003523945.1 Nitrospiraceae bacterium
CGTGTTGCTCAAGCGCGAGGGCGAGGCGATGAAAGCCACGGGGCCGAATCACGCATGGAGTCTAGATTTTGTGGCCGATCAATTGGCCGATGGCCGCCGCTTCCGAGCCTTGACGGTCCTCGATGTATTGACGCGAGAATGTCTGGCGATTAAAGCCGGTGCGAGTCTGCGAGGCGAACAGGTGGTGACGGTGCTGAATCATATTATGAAAAACCGGCCAGCGCCGGAAACGTGACGGTGTGACAATGGGAGTGAATTCACGAGTCAGATTCTGGATCTGTGGGCCTATCAGCATCAGGTCAAACTGGATTTCTCCCGACCAGGAAAACCCACGGACAATGCCTATATCGAATCGTTTAACGGGACCTTACGGAGAGAAGGCTTGAATACGCAGTGGTTTGTATCCCTGCCGGACGCGCAGCAGCAATGGGACACGTGGCGGCAGGAGTACAATGTGAGTCGGCCTCACGGGGCGCTACCCGATTGGACACCAGCTGAATTCGCTAGCAACCATGCGGCAAAAGGTAGGATTGAGGAAGTAAAACCAGCCAGCAAACTCGCCTTACAACTGGCCTAAAAAGAGGGGACCCAGCAGGATGCTCAGAACTATTACATCACCCGGGCTAATCCGTTGGAGCAGAATATTCGGTTTTACCGCGTGGTGAAGGGGGTCCGATACAAACTGGCGAACTTCGACCACATTATTTCAGTCGACACATGGCATACCTTCCGTGTGGTGGCGAGTGACAATCATTTCCAGATCATTTTCGACGGGCAGACGGTGTTCGATGTTCGTGATGAAACCTTTCAATCAGGGCAAATAGGGTTATGGACAAAGGCGGATGCGGTCACGTATTTCGATGACCTTCGACTCTCCGTTGTGAAGTAACCCGACGCTCACGATTTTTCAAAATACACTCACACGGTTCGCTCTTCATTCCAAGACGTTCCTGCACCCCTCCAGTGTCAGGGCTTCCGTCTCGTAAAGCGACAATAAATGAACGGTTGCTGCTTGCCCCCTGGAGTCCGGTGGACCTGTTCGACCGACTCAACAAGCTCAAAGTCATTCCCAACTGCAACTGCCAGGAATTGTGGGGAATAGCGCACGACAGGCAATCCACTGCATGTTGGGGGAGCCTCATACGCAAAGGTCGCCATGATCACATGGCCCTGTGCACCGACGACCTTGTTCATGGACTCGAGATATCGTGTTCGATCCTCCGCATCGATCAGGAAATGAAACACCGCCCGGTCGTGCCACACATCATACTTCTTGGATGAACGAAAATCGGTGACATCGCCTTCGATCCAGGTCACCAGGTGCGCGCGATCACCCAGCCTGGCTTTGGCTCTTTCCAAGGCGGTGGGAGAAATATCGAGGACGGTAACGTGCTCGAAACCCTGGGCGAGGAGATGGTCAACCAGTGTCGAATCGCCCCCTCCGACGTCGATGAGGTTTCCGTTTTTCCCGACTCGAGTGGAATCGATAAGGTTCAACGACATGGTTGGATGTGCCTGGTACCAGCCCAACTCATCGGCGGCCGTGGTCCGATATACGTTTTCCCAATGCGTCTTTCTCAATTGACTCATTGCGAACGCCCCCTTGTGGCCGATCAGTGTCTGCCCGGCTTCACTCCCCAAGTATCTCAGTCTGTATGGGATGACAGGGGACAGTGCCGTAAGAACAAAAAACACAGTAATCCCCGGACTTGGGTTTTAGCATTATCCCACACTGCGTGCACGCATACACAACTTGGCAGGCGTCGGTGGCCATGACTTCCTCCTTTGAATATAAACAATGGGGGCAGGAGGTCGTGGATGTTAATGTGAGGTTCATAGAGATTTCGTCAGGTTGCGGCTGTTCCTACAACATGTCCTTCGAAAAAGGCCATATCCGATGAGACCCATCGAGACGGCGAATAAGGGGAGGGCAAGATAATCAATATAGCCGGTCAAGAATCCCAACCCGGCCACACTCAGTCCCAGGACGGCCACGGGGGTGAAACAACACAGGGATGCGACCAGAGCCCCCACGATTCCAGAACACGTCCACATCTTGGTTGGTTCGTTTTTGGTGGGTGCCTTGTCCGTTGGCTTCATTCCGTTGTCCCTTAGCCTAAGGGTGTGCCAATTCCGGCAGCCCGCAATAGACGTTCGCTGGGTCCACGTTCATTGCAACACTCGGCCAGTTGTCCATTAACCACCACCGCAGGAATGGAATGAATCCCAAGCGTCTTTGCGCGGCTGGAGACCGTCTGGTCTTTCATGTCGAGGACAGTAACTTCGCATGAGGGGCAGGCGAGCTGTTTAACCAATGTGATGCTGTCTTCACAGACCTGGCATCCGGCACTGAAAATTTCAACCTGACGGGTTGTATTCATCTTAATTCCTCCTTTGGGCTGGATGTCTCAAAACACTCAATGATAGGACAATTGTCAAGAGGGCCACTGCCACTACAGGATGTGACGAGTTGGCTCAGAGCCCGCATCATCTTTTGGAGATCCTGCAGCCGTTGCTGAATAGTAGAAATTTTAGCCATTGCAC
>DOFS01000062.1 GCA_003523945.1 Nitrospiraceae bacterium
TGGTTGTAAAAAAAGGGGCTAGTTGAGACAAGAACCGCCCTTTATGTTTACATATCGCGGCCGTTTTCGAACCTGCCTAAAAAGGTCAAGAGTGATTCCTTGATCAATTCATGAGCTGAGCGAGCCAAAACAAGGTATTTAGGGAAGGGCTTCAACAAACTCCATCCAAAGTTTTTCCTACCAACCAACGGTGAAAACGCAAAGACTATTCTCTGGATTAAGGTGGTCCAGCCGAATCTCATCTAAATTCGTATTTATTGGATCGGAGGATTCTTGAAGCATACAGAATATATGGTTCCTCGCCCTTTCATGTAGATCCCTGAAAGGTTCGCCTCCCATGGTCCGAGCCAAATGGAGAAACCCGGTAACACAGAACATCCCGTTGATACGAGAGTTGGGTACATGCGTGCTATGCGTTCACCTGCCAGCATTTTACTGGTGAACTTTAAGTTGGATTCCCGATACATCCCAATTCTTTACCAAAATAAACTACGCCGGTACGACCGATCCCCACCTCCACTATACTGTTTATCAAAATCAGGAAATAATGGCCTGTCTATTCAGGAACGCCATCATCAGGGAAAAAGTCATAAAACAATCATGGCGTTGGCGGCCAGAAGCCTTGGCTATTCTACATCGTTTCGCCATGAGGAAATGTCCGGCGGCTTGCAGAAAGAATTCTCACGGGGGCTGCACAAGTTGTTATAACTTTACGGGCATTCGAATGAGCATATTCATGCGGTGGAAAAGGGGGGCAGATTCATGCGTCTGTTTCGGAGCCGGTTGCGTCATAATATTGTTCAGTGCGAATGGGACAGAGGCCCTTTTTTCTCACAATGGCCGTCACGTCTCGAATCATGCTTCCGTTTCCGCAAAGGAAAAAGGCGACCTTTTTAACTGATGAAATGTTGTTCTCCACTAATGTTGTCACTCGTCCGACCGAACCTTTCCAACCCGCCTCGGGACGGGAGAGCGTTGTGACAAAGCTGAAATTCGGATGCCGCTGCGCAAGGGTTTCCAATTCATGTTGGTAATAAAGGTCTTGCTGGCTCCTCAGGCCCCAATACAACGTCAAGGTTCCAGCTCCTGGCTGTTCCAGGCAGGTAGAGATCATTGAGCAGAAGGGAGCAATACCGGTGCCCGTGGCCACAAAGACAAGATCTCGCCCGGGTTTCTCTTCGAGGTAAAACGACCCATTGGGCCCTTGAAATTGTACGGGGTCTCCCTCATGAAGGCTAAATAAATGGCTGGAGCCCGGGCCGTCGGGGACCCGGTTAAAGAGAAGGGTGATCTGTTGGCCCAGCCTCGGTGGCGAGGCAATCGAATACTGCCGCGGCACGTGCTGGTTCAGCTTTGGATGCCAGACGTCCAGAGAAATCCACTGCCCGGCCTTGAATTCAATGGATTCTGGGGCAATAAGGCTGAGTTCCAACTCGCGGACGTTGTGGGTCAAGTCCTTGACACGGCTCACATGGGCTTTAAACTCTTGCATTGATGGTATTCAATTTCAAAAAATTCTACCCTAGCACCGCATCCCTAATTAGAAAATCCATTGCGTGCAGCGATAACCCTGTGCGCCCCACATGTCTATTCAGGTAAATCCAGCCTACATTTGCAACACCGCATCCAGAGTTGCTTGGATGCAGTGAAAGCCTTTTACCCGCTGTCGGGATGGAACGTCGGAGCAAACACTGTCTTTTACAAGAACGACAGACGTGTGTCCATATGACCGGAGCCTCCTAGGGAACTACCCCCAATTATTCTTCTACCCCAATGGCTAAATTCCCTCGGTTTCTATATGAAGGGTTCTCCCGCAGTGTTTGCAATGCACGGCATCGGGGTCATGCCGTTTGAGCCCACAGTCTGGGCAGCCATATTCCACCTTGGCAGGCCGAAAGACCGCTTGCAAAAGTTGGAGGAATAACGCCACGCCCAACACCATGATGACGACCGCCAATAAATGTCCGATATCCCCGCGCAACGTAATATCCCCGAAGCCGGTGGTCGTCAAGGTTGTCACCGTAAAATAGAGTGCATCAATGTAACTGGTAATTTGTGGATTCACTTCATGCTGAAAGACATAGACCAGGGCGGTGACCACAAAAATAAACACGAAGAGGTTTATCACGCTTTGAATGAGCACTTCATTGCGGGCAAAAAATTTGTACTGACTCCGGAGCTGTCGTAGGAGATGATAGGAGCGTAATAGCCTGAGAGACCGGAACACCCGCAAGAAGGCGAGATTTTCGATGACCGCGGCAGCAAGAAGCGCAAGAATCACCACGAGGTCTAAAAGGGAGATAGGGTGGATAAGAAATTTGAGTCGATTGTTGGCAAGAGAGAATCGGGCGAAAAAATCCAAGCTCAAAACAAATGCGATCATGAAATCTATGGTGATGATCCAGACAGTCAACTCCACCATTGAGGTCACGACAAAAAAGCTTATGGTTACCAAATCGAATGCAATAAGCCCAAACCGGAAATAGGCGGACTTCTTACTCGTTCCATAATAGAGGTTGTGTAATGGTTCTCTGAACTCAAACATTCTGAAATCTGGTGCTATTCAGAAAGACTGGCATGAAAGAGCGCCGTTCGCCATCAGCCACATGGGAAAAAGTACAGAGTGAATAGTGCAAGAGTGCCAGAATCGTTGGGATCAATAAAAAAGGCCCATGGAGCAGAGAATACAAAAATGAGGGAAAGAAATGGAAGAGGACCAGAACGCACTTCATTATCAACACACCAGGTGTCCCACTGAACAACCTACAAGAGGGATAAAAGGTCTCTCATCTTGTTCCACCCAACGAAGAAGGAAATTCTTATTACACACTCCCAACATGAGTTTTTTATTGTGAACGGCCAGACCACAGACCGATTGGGTGACTCTAAAGGGATACGCGTTGTTTCCTGACAGGCTGTAATAATTGGATAAGCAAGGATCGGTTGGGATCACGTGGGGCTTGTGCAACGCATTCCCAGAATGCCTTAAACGAGTGAAGGGTCTCTGGCGACGGTCTGGGGATGACAATGTTTTATTGGGAGGGCTCCTGCCACCGCAGAATCACTACCAGGTTGTCTGGGGCCAACTCAAGACCGGGTGATCCTTATCTTCCCGAGCGATACCTGGATTTAAATTCCTGATGAATTCGTCTAGAATCAATTGTCTGAGGCATGACCAGATGGATTGTGCCTTATCCGAAAGTGGACATGATCCCTCTTGCATTCCGCTGGTTCAGTTAGACCGAAAACTTTTGGAGCCGAACATGGACTTTCCCAAGTATATCGAGCAGATCAAAAAAGCCTATGGCATCACAAACGATTACGCCTTAGCTAAAAAACTCAAAGTGAGCCAACCCGAGGCCAACTGGTTTCGCCGTGGCAAGAAAGTACCCAATGCCACGATTTGCATCAGGATAGCCAACCTTCTCAAGAAAAATCCGGTTGAACTCTTGATTGTCGCCCAGAAAGACCGGGCCGCCCCCGAAGAAAGGAGCCATTGGGCCATGGCTCTGTCAGCTGTCGATGTCATGATGCATGTACCGGAACGACCGAGATACATTCCCCAAAAAGTGGAAGCCATCGGCCAGGAACTCCGCCAGCTCGAATCCCAAATGCTTTCCTATGAGGGCACCATTGCTCAGAATGAAGCCATTCAACTCCTGAATACCGTGGAGTCCACCATTGATTCGATGATGGAACGATGGCAGATTTGGAAACGGGATGGCCCCCTCTTTCCCAGTTATTTATTGGCCAATCAGGCAGCGGTTCAGCGGGGAGTTAAAATTCGTCGGGTGTTTATTTTCAACAGGGGGCAGATGACCGATGCCTCTCAAATCGAAGATTGCCTACAGGTGTTAAACGATCAACGGCGGGCAGGTATTACCGCGTTTTTCGGATTTCGTGAGCAACTGGCGTCTACCCTCATTTATCAACGATTGGTTGCAGAATTCAGAGCCCTTGGAGTCAAAGAAGAGATTAATGCCGCATTATTCGATAACGAAATTCTCATTTTTTCCCGCTCCTATGCCACCAGAGATTTGGGCATGAACAGTGGTTCGATCCCTATCACGGTCATTGACCAGTTGAATATTTCCTGGAAACCGGACCATCTTCGTGATCTGAATCCTTGCCCTCTCTTGGAAACCCGTTTTATCTTTGAATATCAAGGAGAACGTCAGTTCAAAACACAACTTGGTCGGTTTCTTCGCACACACTCTGAGGACAAGGACTAATTGTTTTTTTCTGCCCTCACCCTCGCTCCGCGGGATTCGGCAGAAGGCTCTCCCCCACCTTTTTGGGTCCTCTATGGACCTAAGCCCCTAACAAAGGGGAGTATTACCGGGACCGTACCATTTCTGGCGCAGATTCTTCACCTGACTTTGGATGAAAGCAACCGACATGCGAATGTTTTTCTAATGATCCTACCGGTCGCCAATAAAGAGAAATTCCCGCGAAGGAGGACCAATGTAGAAAGCTCGTGGCCGGATCAGGCGATTGTTGTCTTGTTGTTCGATGATATGGGCACACCATCCACTCATCCGACTTGCTACAAAAATTGGGGTAAAGGCTTCTTTGGGAATTCCAATTAACAAATAGACCACTGCCGTATAAAAATCAAGATTCGGGAGGAGCCCTTTTTCTTCCTTCATCGTCTGTTCAATGATTTCGGCAATCTCGTACCACCGCATCTCGTCAGCATGTTGACTCAACGCTTTAGCCCGTCGTTTGATGATGGCCGAACGTGGATCCTCGTGTTTTAAGACTCGATGGCCAAAACCCATGACCCGTTCTTTCCCTGTCAATTTGGAATGAACCCACCCTTGCGCTTTTCCCGGGTCCTGAATAGCTTGGAACATCTCTGCCACAGCTTCATTCGCTCCGCCATGAAGGGGGCCTTTGAGTGTAGCAATAGCCGCCGTCACAGCCCCATAGAGATCGGCCAGTGTTGAGGCCGTGACCCGGGCAGCGAACGTCGAGGCGTTCAATTC
>DOFS01000409.1 GCA_003523945.1 Nitrospiraceae bacterium
TGAAGATGTTAAGGCAATTTCCAAAGAAATACATAATCTTCTCCCGGGGACGCGCACGTTAGGGCCTTCCCCCTTGTCCGCTCAAACGGATTCGACGGTCATCGCCCGATATCTGAAGACCGATTATCAGCGGGATATCGCTACGCGGTATCAATTGCCGGCAGACGATTCCGGTGATGGTCCCGATGACTTGGTTCTGCAAGTTTCGCAATCCTTGTTTCATTCCGGGAAGTTTTCGCGAAAAGCCAAAGGCTTACTGCAAGTTGAATCGACCGGCAAACTCTATCTGCATCCGGAAGACGCCGCTCGACGCGGTATTGGTGAGGGGGATACCGTGAAAGTGAGCAATCGGCTGGGTGAAGTGGTCACCCCGGTCGGGCTTCGTGAACGAATCCCTCAAGGGGTCGCGATGTTTCCCGAGCATTTTGATGAAGAGGTTCGCCGTCTCTTGTCATATAGTGTTGATTCTGAAACGCAAGTGCCCTATTACAAGGTGGCTCGCGTTCGGGTTGAAAAAGTGGAGGGAACATGAGGCGGTTCTCAGCATGTGGGTCGGTATAAAGAGGAGAGGAGTGAATCCGGCATGGATACGGGAATTCGATTAGCCTTAACGTTAAGCCAAATTGGTGTGGTAATGGTGGCGGTGCTCCTTACCGTCGCAGCGCTCACCTTGCTGGAACGGAAGGTATTGGGTTGGATGCAGGATCGGATGGGACCGATGGAAGTCGGGCCTTATGGCATATTGCAGCCGGTAGCCGACGGCTTGAAGCTTTTTTTTAAAGAAGACATCATTCCAGCAGGGGCCAATAAATTCATGTTTAGCATGGCGCCGGTCTTGTCCTTAGTCCCGGCCCTGATCGGATTCGCCGTGATCCCATTTGGCCCGGATTGGACGGTTGATGTCGGCGGTGTCAATTTTAAGCCGTTTGTCATCACCGACATCAATGTAGGCATTCTCTATATCCTGGCGTTTGCCTCAATCGGGGCGTACGGCATCATTTTGGGCGGGTGGTCATCAAACAGTAAATATTCCCTCTTAGGAGGCCTGCGGTCTGCGGCACAGTTGATTAGTTACGAATTGAATGTGGGACTCTCGATTGTCGGTGTGTTACTCCTTTCAAGCTCCTTGAGTCTGGTGACGATTACCAACGCGCAAGCAGGAGGGTTTTGGAACTGGTACTTTTTCGGAGGGGGAGGCTTTCCTCAAGCCGTGGCGTTTATCGTGTTTATTATTTCCGCGGTAGCGGAAACAAACCGGACCCCTTTTGATTTACCGGAAGCGGAAAGTGAGCTGGTGGCTGGGTTCTTTACCGAGTACAGCGGCATGCGATTCGCCTTTTTCTTTCTGGCAGAATACGGCAATATGATTCTGGTGTCTTGTGTTGCCACGGTGTTGTTTTTTGGCGGATGGCATGCTCCTTTTGAGTTTTTACAAGGTCCAGAATCCATTCATTGGGTTACTGGTATATTTTGGTTTGCGTTTAAAGTTTCGAGTTTCTTGTTTTTATTCTTTTGGTTACGCGCCACGTTACCTCGATTGCGGTACGACCAGCTCATGCGGTTCGGATGGAAGGTCCTCCTTCCTATCGCGTTGGCGAATATTGTGTTGACGTCGATCGTCGCATTTCTCTTTCCGGGGAGTTAAGAAGGTTGAATGGTATGAAATTCAGGGAGTGGGCCAAAACGCTTCTATTTTATGAGATTGCGTTAGGGATGAAGGCAACCTTATCCCATCTTCTCCACTATAAGCCGATCACCCTCCAGTACCCACACGAGAAGAAACAGCTGCCGTCCAACTATCGCGGTATGTTGGCGTTACTGCGCTACGATGATGGAACAGAAAAGTGCGTGGGGTGTGATTTATGTGAGGCGGCCTGTCCTTCACGAGTTATCCGTGTGGTGAGTGCCGAGGTGCCTGGCGAACCCACAAAGCGGTATTCCAAGGAATACTACATGGACATGACCCGGTGCTTGTTTTGCGGGCTGTGTGTAAAAGCCTGTCCTGTTGATGCGTTGGGCATGACGCAGGAGTATGAGTGGGCGGTCTATGATAAGCGGCAGCTTCATCTAAATAAAGAACAGCTCCTGGCTATTGGCGATCGCAACTTTCCGGTTCGCGAAAAGCGACTCGAATTCCAACATCCCAATGTGGCTTATTTTAACGTGGGATTTAAAGAAATTCCTCAAAAAGAACTGTAGAGGTTTGGCTTGATGGTGCACTCAGTCCATCTGTCGGCCTTGAACTGTCGCGAAAATTTTTGAATGAGCAGGTGATGGGAACGATTGTTTTTTTCTATTTTGCCGCTGTGATTGTGGTGACAGCCGCTCTCGTCGTGGCCCTGAGAAGCCCGGTGTATAGCGCTCTGGCCCTCCTGGTGATGTTTTTTCATGTCGCAGGGCTCTTTGTCACGTTGAATGCAGAATTCCTAGCCGTAATTCAAATCCTGGTCTATGCGGGAGCAATTCTGGTGCTCTATTTATTTGTGGTTATGTTACTCAATCTGAAGGGTGAAGTACGCTTTCATCACCAATTGACCATAGGCCTTTTTCTGGGATGTATGGTTTTTGCGGAGGCGGTCCTTCTAGTGGTGAAAGGCGAAACTTCATTGGGGGCAAGTCTTTCTCCTTCCAGTGAACCCACACAGCTGATGCAGGGCAATACGGAATCGATCGGTGAGTTGCTGTATTCCACGTATCTGTTCCCCTTTGAAATCGCGTCTCTTATTCTCTTGGTGGCGATGGTTGGTGCGGTTATCCTCACCAAAAAAGGGATATTGGAGGCTAAAAGTTAGTGGACGTTCCGGTGAGCTACTACCTTGTGTTGAGCGGGATCGTGTTCTCGATCGGGTTGGTGGGGGTGCTCATTCGACGCAATATCATCATTATTTTATTATCCATTGAGTTGATGCTGAATGCCACCAATATTAATTTTGTGGCCTTCTCCTCCTATCTGGGCAATCTTTCGGGACAAGTGTTCGTATTTTTTGCCCTTACCGTGGCTGCCGCGGAGGTTGCAGTAGGGTTGGCGATTATTATCGCCCTCTATCGGCATTCGGCCAGTACTAACATTGACGACTTCCGGTTGCTGAAATGGTAAGGCGATGCTCTACGCCTTAATTCCACTCCTCCCACTCCTGGGCTTTGTCATCCTCGGGCTGTTTGGTCACTGGATAAAGGACCGAAGTCATTGGGTGGCTGTCCCTGCCGTCGTGGGATCATTCCTTCTTTCCATCATGGCGCTTGTCGATGTGGCCGGTGGGCAGGCGCTCCAAATTCCTCTCTATACCTGGGCGGATTCCGGGAATCTTCATATTGGCTTAGGCTTGTTTGTCGATCAGCTCACGGTCGTGATGTTGTTGCTAGTCACCATTGTGAGTTCGTTGGTCCATGTTTACACGATTGGGTACATGCATGGAGAGCCAGGTTACGCCCGGTTTTTTAGCAATATCGCACTGTTTACTTTTTCCATGTTGATGTTGGTGATGTCCGATAATTTCCTCCAGCTTTTTGTCTTTTGGGAAGCAGTGGGTCTTTGCTCCTACCTGTTAATCGGCCATTGGTATGAGCGCGAGTCAGCCAGGGCAGCAGCTACCAAAGCGTTTCTGGTGAATCGGGTCGGGGATTTCGGGTTCATGTTGGGTATTCTGCTGGTTTTTGTCACCTTCGGCAGTTTGCACTATCAAGAGGTGTTTTCTCAGTTAGATCAACGGGCCGACGGAATGGTAAATCTTCTTGGCTCCATTGGAGGTCATTGGGAAATTTCAGTCATGACCTTGATCTGCCTTTTTCTTTTTATTGGAGCAGTCGGAAAGTCTGCTCAAGTGCCTCTGCATGTGTGGTTGCCGGATGCGATGGAAGGTCCCACTCCGATTTCAGCGCTGATTCATGCAGCGACCATGGTGACGGCAGGCGTGTTTATGGTAGCCCGATTGGCCCCGGTATTTAACCTTTCTCCCGTGGCCATGGATGTGGTGGCCGTGGTGGGTGGAATCACGATGTTTATCGGGGCGACCATCGCACTGACGCAAACTGATATCAAGCGGGTTGTGGCCTATTCCACACTCAGCCAACTTGGTTACATGATGATGGCCTGTGGGCTGGGTGGATACATTGCGGGAATGTATCATCTTCTGACCCACGGAGCGTTTAAGGCCTTGTTATTCCTGGGATGTGGAGCCGTGATTATTGCTCTTCACCATGAACAAGATATGCGAAATATGGGTGGGCTCAAAGATAAGATGCCTGTGACGTATTGGACCTTCCTGATTGGGGCTCTGGCCCTGTCTGGCTTTCCGCTCACCGCCGGATTTTTTAGTAAGGATGAGTTACTCCTGGCGGCCTGGGTATCTGGTGATCTGGGGAAAGCCCTGACCGTCTTAGGATTATTGACGGCCCTCATGACGGCCTTTTACAGCTTTCGATTAGTGTTTGTGACATTTTGGGGTGAATCCCGAGTGGATCCTCACCATGCCAAGCATGTTCATGAACCATCAAAAACGATGACGGTTCCACTTCTGGTTCTTGCTGTTCTGAGTATTCTTGCCGGTTACATGGGCATTCCAGAGTTTTTGGCCCCCGCGTTTCCATCTGCTGGGAGTGAGGGAGGCCATCATGAAGGATCTGCGGCTTTGGGCATTATGGTGACGGCCACGGCGATGGGTCTGATTGGCATTGGTGCGGCCTATTGGGTGTATGTGAAATCGCCGGGGATGCCGGACCGTTTAGCTGCTCAATGGCAATCTTTGTATCAGTTGTCCCTGAATAAATGGTTCGTGGATGAAGCCTATGATCGGACCGTGGTCAGGCCAACCTTGGATGTCGCGGATCGGTTATGGAAACGGGTGGATGTTGCGGTGATTGATGGTGCGGTCAATGGAGTGGCGCGAGCCGTGGCCTGGGGAGGATGGGTGACGCGAAGACTCCAAAGCGGACAAGCACAGAATTATGCGCTGGCTATGACTGTCGGTGCGGTGGTTATTTTAGGTGCCATGCTCTTTTATTAGTGTAGATGTTTAATCGTAGGATGGGAAATTCGTGATGGTTCAACAGAGAACAGTCGTGAAGGGACTCACGTAATCGTGACTGAGATGGTTATTCCCACAGGAGGGATTCCCTGGCTCACGATTGTGCTGATTCTTCCGCTGCTCGGAGTGGCTGCGGTTTTGCTGGCCCATGAGTCGCTTTCACGGCCTGTGGCCCTTGTGGTCTCTGTCCTGACGCTGCTGGTCTCGTTGCCCCTGTGGTTCGGGTTCAACAATGCCACTGCCGGCATGCAATTTGTGGAAAAGCATCTGTGGATCGATTCTCCCGCCATTCATTACGCTTTGGGTGTGGATGGGATCAGTATGCCTCTTGTCCTCTTAACGACCTTTTTGACTCCACTCTGTATCCTCGTGTCTTGGACCTCCATTCAAAGTAGGATGAAAGAATTCCTGATCAGTTTGTTGGTGATGGAAACGGCAACCATTGGCGTGTTTGCTGCCTTGGATTTTGTGC
Source organism: Nitrospiraceae bacterium (assembly GCA_003523945.1). Lineage (GTDB taxonomy): Bacteria > Nitrospirota > Nitrospiria > Nitrospirales > UBA8639 > Nitrospira_E. The sequence goes on from DOFS01000409.1 coordinate 5,497, forward strand.
TGTTTTATGTGTTTTGGGAAACAATGTTGATTCCCATGTATCTCCTGATTGGCGTATGGGGTGGCCCGAACCGTGTCTATGCGGCGATCAAGTTTTTCCTGTATACGCTGGCCGGCAGTATCTTGCTGCTGGTGGCGATTTTGGTGCTGTTTTTTGAAGGCGGGCGAACCTTCGATATTCTGGCCCTAACCCACGCTTCCTATGCCCCTAGTTTGCAATCGCTTTTGTTCTGGGCGTTCTTTGCCGCGTTTGCGGTGAAAGTGCCGATGTTTCCCTTTCATACCTGGCTTCCCGATGCCCATGTTGAAGCGCCCACTGCCGGTAGCATCATTCTCGCGAGTGTGTTGCTCAAGATGGGGACCTATGGATTTTTACGATTTTCTCTGCCGATGTTGCCTGATGCCTCGGTTGCGTTTACCCCTGTCATCATGACCTTGTCGGTCATTGCCATTATTTATGGGGCGTATATGGCGTTGGCACAAACGGACATGAAGAAGCTTATTGCCTATTCCAGTGTGAGCCACATGGGATTTGTGACTTTGGGAATTTTCGCGTTAAATGCCCAGGGAATCGAAGGGGCGGTTCTTCAGATGATCAACCACGGTATTACAACCGGAGCCCTCTTTATGTGTGTGGGGATCATTTACGAACGGACGCATAGCCGCCAAATTGCGGACAATGGCGGGCTGGCGAATGTCATGCCAAAATATGCCACGTTTTTTGTCATTTTTGCGTTGTCTTCCATCGGGCTACCTGGCATGAACAGTTTCGTCGGCGAGTTTTTTGTGCTGATCGGAACCTTTGCGTGGAGCAAACTGACAGGAACGCTCGCCGCATTGGGCATAATTCTGGCTGCCGTGTACATGTTATATCTGGTGCAACGGATGATTTACGG
>DOFS01000527.1:0-2592 GCA_003523945.1 Nitrospiraceae bacterium
CACGACTTTGGTCTTTATCATAGAGCGACCTGACCAGCCACCCTCCCTTTGTCTGCCGATTCCAAGCATAGCGATATTCGAGGTCTGCCCCTCCTCCTCGCTGCGTTAATATTTGCGGGGAAATGGTGACATCATTGCTGGGATTAAATGCCCAAAAAAATCCCTGGCGGTACTTGAACCCAAATTTGGTATCGTAGCCAACCGTAGGAAACAATAACCCGGTTTTTCGAGAAGCGCCCAGCGGATACCGAAAGGTGGGAAGCGGAATCACCGGGACATCATTTACATTGAACCACACGCCTTTTCCGAATAAACTGTCCTCATATTCCAGGTCGATATCATCAAATGTAAATCGCCAGGCGGGAATCTCGCCATCCTGGGCATCGCAATTCGTAAAGGTGCCCTCCTTCACACGATAATGAGTTTCGGAAAATCGCTGAAGACGACGCCCGGTCACAAAGGAATTTTGCTCCTTCCAAAATATAGTACCGTCCGTGATCACACCCGCTTCGGTATTGAGATTGAGCTGAAGCCGTTCCGACCAGATATCTGTCAGGGCATCTCGTAAATGCACATGTCCTCGTGCCGTGAGACTTCCCGTGAGTTTTTGAAGCGTGGCTTCATCCGCGTTTAAACGAATGGGGCCACGGGTGACATCCACAGCGCCAGTGGCGTGATATTCCTCCCGATCACGATCATATTCAATCCGGTCGGCATTAATGGCGACCGGAACTCCCTGTGCGGTTGGTTCGGTGGGGACCTTCTGGGGTGAGGAGTCGGCGGGAAGTTCCACGGGTTCCATTATGGCGGAATCCGGTTGTCCGAAGACCGTTTCTCCCACTGCCAATATCGTGAAGAAGAAGAATATACCGACCAGCAACCCATAAGATCGGTACGAGAGAACATGCCGGTCTCCTCCCGCGCTCGCACACGTCACGTGGGAGAACCCGGCTGGGTAAGACGGTTGAGCACCTCCCCAACCAGGAACAACGACCCGGTCACACAGATCACGTCTGAGGGATTGGCAATATCTTTGGCCCGGCAAACGGCCTCCCATGAATCTGCCAGTAGACACGGAACCAGGTCTTTACGATCGACGGCCTGCTCGAGTTCAGCCACCGACGCCGCCCTTTCCATCCGCGGCTGGGTTAGAATCAATTGGTCAACGATCGGCAAAAAAATACGCAAAAATCCTTGAAGATTCTTGTCGCGCATCATCCCGACCACCAAAATGAGTCTTCGTCCGGGGCCATCATGAATTTGTGCGTGGAGAAAGTCAAATAAAACCTGAGCACCCGCAAGATTGTGCGCGCCATCCACGATTAGAAGGGGATCTCGATGCACGACTTCTAAACGCCCTCTCCATCTCACGTTGAGCAATCCGGTCCGGATAGCCGACTGCGAAATAGGAAATGTGCCATCGACAGCCGTCTCCAATACCGCCAGCGCATTCGTGGCATTCATCATCTGATGGCGGCCGAGCAAATTCGTCTGTAATCCCGGAATGGTCCATCGCGGCCCTTGATAGGTAAAGGTCGTGGCACCGGTTTCAACAATGGAAAATTCCTGACCCATCCGAAAACACGGAGCCTGCCATTTCCGGGCCTGTGTCTCAAATATCTGGATAATATTCTCGGGCATTAAACCCAACACCACCGGAGCCTTTTGTGTAATAATGCCGGCCTTCTCTTGCGCAATCTTCTGAAGCGAGTCACCCAAATACGCTTCATGATCCAAGGCAATCCCTGTAATCAGGACTCCGATGGGGTCCAACACATTGGTCGCATCAAACCGTCCTCCCATGCCGACTTCCACCACCGCAATGTCCACTTGTTGATGGCTAAAATGCCAAAAAGCCAGCGCGGTCGTGAATTCAAAAAAAGTTAGTGTTGTCTGCGGATTAGCCCTTTGCCGAATCTCCTCGATCAAGGCACAGACCGCTTCTTCTGAAATATCTGCTCCCTGTACTCGTATGCGCTCTCGAAAATCCATTAAATGCGGTGAAGTATACAGCCCAACCCGATACCCGCTTGCTTGTAGAATACTGGCCACCATGGCTGAGGAAGACCCCTTCCCGTTCGTGCCGGCCACATGAAGGGTGGGATAGCGGCGCTGAGGATTGCCCAGCCGGTCAAGTATATCGGAAATGGACTCCAGACCCAGCTTGATGCCAAATCTGTGTAGGGAAAAGAGATAGTCGAGCGTTTCTGAATAGGTAGTCACAGGAATCGAAATTGGGCAGGAAGGACAAAAAAAAAGGGATTCCGGTTTCACTGGGAATGAGGACACATGTCTCGCGCCATGGTGATTAAAGCGATGTCATAAACCCATCGCTTGGGGGCGACATGGGAAAGAGAGCGCCGGATCTTCCAGCAGTTAAACAGAAGAATGAGGAATTTCTGCACCACAATGCACGAGCAACGTTTCTAGAGTCGCCTTGAGGGTTTTTCGTTCCACAATATGATCAACCATACCATGTTCCAACAAAAACTCGGCACGCTGGAAGCCTTCCGGCAAGCGCTCTTTGATCGTTTGCTCAATAACCCGTGGGCCGGCAAACCCAATGAGCGCCTTGGGTTCCGCCAGAATAAT
>DOFS01000527.1:2810-3298 GCA_003523945.1 Nitrospiraceae bacterium
CGTTTTCGCCATTTGCATCAGGGACAAGGTCCCTTCTTGCATCCGTGCCCCACCGGAAGTCGTGACCAATAAAAATGGCATATGCCCGGCCAGAGCCTGATCAATCGCTCGACAGATTTTCTCGCCGACCACCGATCCCATGCTGCCACCCATAAAGGAAAAATCAAAAATTCCAAGCGCAACGGACTTCCCGCCAATTTGGCATCGCCCGGTCAAAATCGCTTCTTTTTTTCCTGTCTTTTCCTGAGCCTTTTGGATGCGTTTGCGGTACGGCAAGGTGTCGACAAACTGCAAGGGATCCCCAGGGACTAACTCTCCATCCCATTCCTCGAATGAATCGAGATCGACGATCAACTCCAAACGCTCACTAACCGACAGAGGAAAATGATATTGGCATTTCGGACAGACTTTTAAATTTCGCTCAACCTCGCGTTTAAAAATAATGGCGCGACACACCGCACATTTGACCCACATCCCTTCCACGATTT
>DOFS01000527.1:3387-17013 GCA_003523945.1 Nitrospiraceae bacterium
ACCCACATCCCTTCCACGATTTTAATGGACGTACCTTCTGCATCAGTACTTTTATTTCTTTTAAACCATCCCATTGATTAGTCAATCCTTAAACTTCTCTCATGGGCGCAAAACATGCGATATTCAATAGCGGCCTGGCTGAGAGAGAAAAATCGAGAAAGGCAAGGAGAGGACACAACAAGAAAATATGCACTCCAACACAAGTCCTCAGTCACGACACGACCTTACCATAGGGACGTGGACCCGGCAAGAATCGTTTGGGGCAGAAGGCCGTCCCCCGGCAGGCTTTTGGGAAGGATCAGGAGGGAGAAGGCCGGACACGGAGTAAAGAGCACTCGAGAAGGTCAACCGCCCCTGGCATGCATTTCCAGGTGCGGATCTTGGCGCAATCGCTCAATTTCAATATACCGGCCACGTCCGCTGGACTGTTCAAGCTCCTTTCGTTCTTCTGCCCCCCGATCTTTTCGGGTTTCCCAGACGGACTGAATGAAGGAAAGGATATCTTCCCGAGATCGTTCCGTTCGAAGGAGCTTGCGAAGGTCATGACCGGTTTTGGCATACAGGCACAAATACCACATGCCATCAGCGGTCAACCGACTCCGGTCACATGTCGAACAGAAAGGCATCGTGGTGGAAGATATAATGCCGAATGTGGTGCCATCTGGAAGCGTAAAGCGCTGAGCAGGAGCGGAGCTCACTTCCTCGACCGCCTCGACCGTGCCATAATACTCACCAACCATCTTCAAAATGTCTTTCCGGGAAAGGACTTTATCGGCCGACCAGTCATTGGCTCCGCCCACATCCATATATTCAATAAACCGAACCTCTCCATTGACCTGCTTGCCGTATTCAATCAAGGGAATAACTTCATCCTCGTTGTATCCCTTCATGGCGACCGTGTCCAACTTCAATCCTGTGAACCCGACACGAGCCACAGAGTCAATTCCCTCCAACACCCGGTCCAACGTATCTCGTCGAGTCAGCGCCTTAAACCGCTCGGGCTTCAAGGTATCCAGACTCACCGTCACCCGATGGAGCCCGGCATCAAACAGGGCCTGAGCCTGTTCACTCAACAACACCCCGTTCGTGGTCATCGCGATATCGTGAATACGAGGATTCAGACGTAACATCCGGATGAGTTCCGCCACATTATTCCGTAATAACGGTTCACCGCCGGTAATACGGACTCGATCAATCCCCTGATCGGAAAACAGATTCGCGAGCAATGCGATTTCTTCAAAGGTCAACAGATTTTCCCGCGGGAGCCACACATAGTTTTCCTCAGGCATGCAGTACTGACACCGTAAATTACATCGATCCGTTACCGACACGCGCAACGATCGTAACGGCCGCCCCCAAGCATCTTTGACCGGATCGGGCAGGGCCACGGCTTTAGGCGTATCCATTATGGATGCTCCTCAACCCACACATCCCCTTCCGGCGTCGTTTCCATTTTCCAGATCGGGGTAATTTTTTTGAGTTCGGCAATACACCATTCGCAGGCCCTAAAGGCATCGGCACGATGTTCGGCCCCAACGATGATCAGCACAATATTTTCACCGATTTCAATGGGCCCATAGCGATGAAGCACCAACGCCTCAATAATGTCAAAATCGCGAAGAGCTTGTTCTCGAATTTCCTTGAGTTTTTTCTGGGCCATCCCTTCATAGTGATCAAAACTCATGGAACTCACATCCCGACCCTTAGACCGATCACGGGCCGTACCTAAAAACATGGCAATGCCCCCGATTCGACGGGACCGTGATCGCACCCGGTTCAATTCTTCATCAATTGAAAAATTTTCCTGTTGCACCCGAACCAACATGCTTTCTTCAAGTTCAACGGCCATCGGATTGCCCTTTCTCATTAGCCCATGATTCCACAGGATCCTCCGGCAAAAGGAGGCAATAATGCGATCTCGTCAGCCTCTTCCAGCACCGTGTCCCAATGAGCAATTTCATGATTCACCGATACCAACACCTTTTTCTTATCGAGCAATTCACCTACCTGAGGATGTTGAATCTGAATGGAATGAACAAGATCCCTGACTTGGCCACCTTCAGAAAGGACCACGTCTAAATCCCTGCCTCCGGGAACCATGGTTTTTAACACTCCGAATAATTTTATTTTCACAACCTAAGACTCCTGGGGCCGGACGAGAGCAAAGGACATCGCCCCCTCCCTACCCCGTCTTTTGACCACGGATATACGTACCGGACTTTCCCCCGGATTTCGACACGAGGGCAATTTCCCCGAACACCATGCCTTTATCCACCGCCTTACACATATCATAAATGGTCAGAGCTGCCACAGAAACCGCCGTCATGGCCTCCATTTCCACTCCGGTGTTTCCTGTCGTTTTCACCGTAGCTTCAATGGTAATCGCATAACGTCCATCAGAATTGGGCTGGGAGCCTTCTTTGAAATCCACATCCACACCGGTCAGCAGTAGTGGATGACACATGGGGATCAAATCCGGTGTCCGTTTGGCCCCCATCACCCCGGCCACTTGAGCGACGGCTAGGACATCACCCTTCGCGATCCGACCCTCATGAATTTTTTCCAGGGTTTCCGGCAAGACAAACACCTTCCCCTGAGCCACCGCCACCCGCTCGGTCGGACGCTTATCAGTCACATCCACCATTCGAGCCCGCCCGGATTCATTAAAATGCGTCAGGTTTGCCATATTCTCAACTTAACCAGATATGAAAAAAATCGTTGGAAAATCAGTAAATTATAAAGAGAGAGGAAAAACATCGTCAAGCAAGACACCTCCCTAAACTCTCCCTTGACAGCCAACAGCATTCCACCTATAACAAACAGGTAACGCCTTGTATTAAGGGAACTTTTTCTATGGACTCCGTCGCCATCACGCCCAATCCGGTTCTTGCCAATAAAAAGTTAGGTCTTCTGCTCTCGACCTCCCCGGAACATCCCAATGCAGATACGGTCTACCACCTCATTAAAACCGCGTTGGCCAATGAGGTGGATACCTATCTGTATTTCATTGATGAGGGCGTCAAAAACTTAGAAGACCCCAGGTTTACCGGATTAGCCAAGGAAGGACTGAAATTATTTGTATGCGCCTATGGCTGCCAACAGCACCACATCTCAACCGACGGGTATGGCAAAGAAGTAACCTTTTGCGGCTTGGTGATTCTCTCAAACATCATTGACGGCTGCGACCGCTTCCTGGCCTTCAATTAAATCCTTACACATACACACTTCTCTCTGCCTGCCTTCACTACGAGATCTTCGATTTTTGACTCAATCATCCAAACAAAAAATAGGCCAGCTTTTGTGCATTTCTCCTCCTCCCCCTGAACCCCACCATTCTGAACCTGCCAGAAAAATTAGGATCCAGAGTAAATGAAAATAAATAAAGGCTCCCAGGCTTTTTTGTTCTAAACTGGTAGCCCCTCTTTCCCAACGCTCACGATTCTGAGTCAAAGAGGGTCCCCTTAGAAGTTCCTAATGATTATGTTTGGTGAAGGGAAATCTAAGATATGGCTGGACCTTTAGTTTACAACCAGTGGCACTAACGGACGAAGCCGGTTTATTTGTCCAGACTCTTTGCAACAGGGAGCATAGGTAATGAACGGATGCCTAGCATCCTCACTAAACTTAAAAATGAAATTTGAAAAATGAATTGGCCCATAAGTCAACAAACAGTTGAAACTATACCTTCCGGACGGTACAGTTATAAGGCATGCTGACGTCCACTCGCCATCTAATACTTGAGACCGCCATAGATTTGTTGGGACGGGACGGCGTCAGTGCATTGACGCTGGAGCATGTTGCTCGAGAAGCCGGACTGAGTAAAGGTGGATTGCTCTATCACTTTGAGGGGAAAGAACAGTTACTCGCGGGGCTCATAGAATTACTCATACAGGATTTGGATCGCAAGCAAGTTGGAGAATTTCTCACAAGCTCCGATGAGGAGCATCCGGGCATGGCTCTTGACCACGAGATTATCGAAAATCCCGTTCATCATCGGTCCCTTCGAGGAGGAGAAATCGCGTCCATTCTCATGGCAGCTTTTGCAATCAACCCGCATCTACTCGAACCTATTCGAGAACGGTATCAAAATTGGCAGAGCGTTTTTCTGGCCAATACAATCGATCCGACTCGCTCCCTCTTGGGTCGGCTGGCGGTCGAAGGGCTGTGGTTCAGCGAGGCCCTTGGATTAGCTCCACCGACTCGCGAGCAACAAGCCGCCCTTGTTTTGGAAATTCAATCTCACAGACAACCAGGAGAATCTATGAGAGACCCATCCACAATCATACCCTCTCAGCCTCAAGACGCCTTCGCGGAACTGGCATCATTTAAGGCACATGTGGAGGAACTTGAACGACAAGCCTACCAACCCACCCAAATCTCTGCGCGTGCACTATTAGCGAAACAATATCCGGAAGGGTTTTGGCAGGGTGATTTAACCGCCGACACCACATTGGAATCCGATTATGTTTTGCTTTTGCTTTGGCTGTACCCACCAGAGAATGGTGTCTGGAAGTCCGCAATTCAGACCAAGGTGAACGAGGCTATACGCACCATCCTTGACCGGCAACTTTCAGATGGTGGGTGGAACATTTACACGGGAGGACCGGCCGAAGTAAACGCAACGACCCGTGCCTATGTGGCGCTTCGAGTTGGAGGCTATGATTCAGAACACCCACTTATGCAGCGCGCGCGTGAATGCATTCTTGCCCTCGGAGGCCTTCAAGCCACCAATAGCTACACGAAGAATAACTTGAGCATGTTTGGTCTCTTCCCAAGAAAATACACCCCAAGTGTTCCACCCGAACTCGTCCTCATCCCCGGGAATGTCTTGTATGAAATTTCATCGTGGAGTCGGGCTATTGTCGTCCCCCTCTCCATTCTCCAAGCTTCCGGGGTACAACGCCGGGTGCCTGGGGATTGGACCGTGGACGAACTATTAGTGCCCAATCGAAAATTGACGTTTCCTAAAAAAGATCCCTTTTCCCTGATGTTTCATCAAGTGGATAGGATTTTGAAGCTCTGGGAAAAACGTGGGTTTAAGGATATTCGCGCCAAGGCGATCCGCGAAGCCGAGAAATGGATGCTCGACCATATGCGGTTCACGGACGGGCTGGGAGCCATCTTTCCGGGAATGATGTACGCCCTCATGGCGATGGACGCTCTTGGCTATGAGCGTGATCACCCGGACTTTATTGATACACTTGGACAGCTGGAAGGGCTCATTCTTGAGCAAGAAGGCGCTCTGCAATTTCAACCAAGCTTATCACCGGTTTGGGATACCGCTATTTCAATGTTTGCATTGGGTGAACTCGGTGTTGGCGAACCGGAAGCGATGCAGCGGGCGGCTGACTGGTTATTAAGCAAGGAAATTCGCCGGAAAGGAGACTGGTCGGTCAAACGTCCGGACTTGCAGCCCGGAGGATGGCCCTTCCAATTTGCAAACGAACTCTATCCGGATATCGATGATACCGCCATGGTCTTGCTGGCACTAGGGCATGCCAAGGCCTCGGATCCTGATCGGCAGGCCCGCGCTGAGGGTCGCGCCATCAACTGGTTACTAGGCATGCAATCCTCGGACGGTGGTTGGGCAGCCTTTGACGTCGATAACAATTGGGCCTTATTAAACAAAGTCCCATTCGCAGATCATAATGCGATGCTTGATCCAAGTTGCCCGGATATCACAGGACGGGTGCTTGAGGCCCTCTGCCGCCGTGGTTACACACACCAAGACCAGGCAATCGCGCGCGCAGTCCAATACCTTTTAGGGCACCAACAAACCAATGGGAGTTGGGATGGACGTTGGGGCGTGAACTATACCTATGGGACATTTCTTGCTGCACGGGGCCTTCGCGCAAGTAGATCTCCATCGGCCAATTCCGCAATTCAGCGTGCGGCCACCTGGGTGCGGTCAGTCCAAAATCAGGATGGGGGTTGGGGGGAAAGCTGTGCCAGCTATAAAAAGCAGGAGTTTGTGGCAGACTCAAGCACACCTTCACAGACAGCCTGGGCCTTGCTCGCACTTGAAGCAGCAGGTGATCGAACGTCAAAGTCTGTTCATCGCGGGATCGACTGGCTGCTTACCCATCAAAATCCGCAGGGAGGGTGGGACGAGGAACTCATGACGGGAACGGGATTCCCTAACGTCTTCTACTTGAAGTATCACTTGTATTCGCATTACTTTCCATTGTTAGCCCTTGCCACCTGGCAAGCAGGCATAAAGAGCTCATGACCATGCTTTTCGCTCGGGTAAATTAGTCCGCCTGCTGTACCCACGCAATATTCACACAGGGTTCCTTTTCCCCCAGAAACGCAACACAGGGACTCAAGAAAAGCCGTCTGCGGTCAACTTCCAAGAGCAGAAGACAATGGGCAAAAGTCCTACAGGCAGTCCTTCGACTTTGCTCTTGGCAGGTTTTCCAGAATCCCCGCTACCGCTGGCTTTCTGGCTTCCAGCTCAACCCAATATTCAGAATTCGTTGAATCAGGGCTTCATACGAGATGCCGGCTCGCTCAGCCGACTCGGCAAGATCTTCGCCATACGCCAGTTGGGCATTTGGATTGGCTTCCAGAATATATAGATGCTCCTGGGGATCTAATCGGAAATCCATCCGGGCATAGCCATTTAATCCCAAAATATGAAAGACCCGTTTTGCCGTTTGTTGAATATACCTCACCATTTTGGGGCTTAACCCCTCAACTTCACCCGATTGGATTCCATATTTTTTTTGGTATTTCGTGCTCCATTTTACCCGGGCCGTGGCAATCGGCAGTGCGTCAGGAGGAAGATTTTTTAAATGGAGTTCCCAAACCGGCAGAGCTTGCAAGCGTCGATTACCTAACACACCCACGTACAATTCCCGTCCTTCAATGTAACGCTCAACAATGACGCTCGTGCCCACACTCTGATGCACAAATTCAACCCGTTCTTTTAACTTCTCTTCGTCATGGACGATGGAAGCTTGAGAGATTCCTAGAGAGGCTTCTTCACTAATGGATTTGACAATGACCGGAAAAGGAAACTCTTCGGCCCACTTGATGACCCGCCCCATGGGATAGACCACAAACTCCGGACATCGGATACCATGATAGGCCATAATTTTTTTGGACCAGCCTTTATCACGGGTAAGCACCAGCCCCTTGGGATTACAGCCCGTATAGGGAACTCCTAAAAGCTCCAAATAGGACACCACATTTTGATCGAACTCCGGATTGCCATTGAATTCCTCCAGGAGATTAAAGGCAATGTGCGGCTTCCAATCCGTTACCAGGTTATCAATAACACTCAAATCATCCCTCACACCTACGGCCATAACTTCATGGCCCAGATCGCGTAACGTGGAGACCACATCAAATTCGGTTTTCCATTCAACCTCAGCCAAATCGGCATGCTCCACATCGTCGGGGGGCACCAGATCCTGATGCATGAGGGCCATCACACGGAGCTTTCTCATAACACCACCCGATGTCGACCACCATGCAGATAGTTCATGGTCTGGACCGTCAACAAAATAGTAAAATCCACTTTGGCTTGTTCTTCCGGCACGGCTAGTCGCAAATTCCGTTCACGACAATGCGCCATCATATCTTTTAACACCTGATCAATGGTGTACTGATACTCTCCGGTCCAGGCCGCGACTTTCCGGCGAACTTCTTTTTGAAATTTCTTGATAAAATTCGCGGCAGAAGGATTCGCTGATTGATCCGGATCCCCGGAAAATAAACGCCGCAAATCCCGATCATAAAAATTAGGGTAATCCAACCCGTACCGTTCACGCTTACTTCGGTAATGTTCACGGAGCGTTTTATGAAGACGCTGAATGGGGTCAACCTGTTCTCTGGTGGTCACGATTGGAGGCACACCCGCTAGTTCCTTCATGAGCCCGTCCATATATTCCAATTTTTTGAGTGCCGGCCATCCGGCATATCGCTCACGCCAATGTGAATGCGGCGTGAGCCAAACGGCAAAGGTTTCGGCAAAATCTTCGTCTGGATGACTCTGGGCATACCACATATCAAGATGTAACACAAAACTTTTACTATAGGGTTTTGGCAAATAACAATCGGGATATGGAACCGAGGTATGCCCAAACATTTGTTGTCGGCTACGCCGCCGTCGCAGGCGGTAGGCATTTTCAATCGCATGGCCCGTTTCGTGTCGAAGAATCCGCATGCACCATTCGGGTGTGCCCCCCTCCACTTCCAACATTTGATTGAGCTCCAGTTTCGCTAACCGCGGATGCCCCATATAAAACGGGACGGCCAGACCCGGTGTGCCATCAGGCGAATACCAATCGTCAGACAACCAGACGTGGGGACGAAACACTAACCCTTGCGCTTTCAATTCGCGGTATAACTGACGGACGCATTGGCCTAATTCGGTTCCGGATATACGGATCTTCAAATCAGACAACCGGAGGTCTAATAGCTTTTCATCAGTCCAGGAAACCCATTCAGGCTCTCCGGGGACAGGGGGCTGGGCATCAGGCAATAGATCCAAACTCACGACCTCCCGTACCAGTTTCGTTTATTGATTGTCATCTAATGCGCTTTCGTGAGAATCAGGCTAAAACCTTTGACAAAGCAGGCCGCATCTTACGGAAGATCATGCTTAAATCTTCCCCCCATTCCTTCTTTAAGTCAAAACATACACCAGGCTTTTCCTAGTCTCACTCGACCTTACGAGTTCCATAGCTTTTACCTTTTGGCCTATGGTAAATTGCCCCTCTTTTTGAGGATTTCTTCATTCAGTATTATGCAGTTTTTTTATTCATTCTCCGGGTCAGCGCGTCTAAAGAATCAGCATTCAAGCCTTCATTCATTTTTTGGTCTTCATTCATGTTCGGCCAAACGCCTGTCGGCTCTCACCTTTATTGATTCTGACGACTCCTCAAGACTGACCGGTAGCACCACAGGAGATTCATCTATGCATCGCTGTGAAAAATGCCAAGGAACGATGTTGCTTGATCGAGAGGTCGACATGGAGTCAGGGATGTCCTTGCTAGTCCTCTGGTGCATTAATTGTGGCCTACGGAAACAAGCCGAACGAGCGCCAATTCCTCTTATCGAAGTGTGAAGAGGGCTAGCTCAACCGCTTAATCACTCAACCGTTTGACCCGGATTGGCAGATGATACCTGCACGTCCTGCCTTTTCGGGTCATTGGTGAAATTTTTCAGGGAATTCACGGGGAAGGAACAGGTCAGTGAGGATCCATCTCATCACACAATATTCCTGCTTGGTTCCGACCATCGCGTAGGATTCACTTCCTGTGATGGCATGAGTTTTCCTTATGCCAATTCCGTCCGCGAAAGACATCGAAAGGTGATCCCGCTGACAACCACGAGGAATCAGAAAAGCAGGACGACCTAGGAATCCGCATCCAATTCCAAATTCCAATACAAATAATCCCGCCAACTTTCCGGGGCATTGCGGATACCGATCATCAGTGTCAGGCGTGGAGTCCACTTAGGTTTGACGGGTTCCTTGAGTAATTTCATCCCTGCTTCATGGGGGACACGCCCGCTTTTCCGATTGTTACATCGCCAACAGGCCGTCACGATATTCTCCCAGGTTTTTTTCCCACCTTTGGCAATAGGCACCACATGATCAAAGGTCAATTCCTCAGTGCGAAACCGATTATAGCAATATTGGCAGGTATACCGATCCCGGGTAAAAATATTGATGCGAGAGAATTTCACTGCATGATGATTCGACCGGAGTTTGACCATGTTGAGGAGACGCATCACGGAGGGCAATTTAAAGGAAATGGACACCCCTCGAATATCCCGATCATAAAATTCAAGGACTTCGACTTTTCCTTGCCACAACAAATTAATGGCTTTTTGCCAATGCACGACTCGCAATGGCTCATAGGTAGCATTGAGTAGCAGGGTCATTTCCATACGAACGTACTCTAGAGACCTCGCCAGGTTGGATAAAACTCTGTTCCTATATCACCGACCAATCCGGAGAATCAAGAGACATCATGAACCTATTGTTGCATCATGAAGAAGTTGATATATTAAGAGTTTGGTTCATAAAAAATGACTGTGTCCCCAAATTTCCACCCGGTTGCCAAGATTCAGGATCTCCCTCCAGGGACCTGTCAAAGCATTGAGCTCCAGGATCACGGTATTGCGCTCTTTAATCTCGATGGTGTGGTCTATGCCTTGGATAATACCTGTCCGCATGCCGGAGGGCCACTGGGCCAAGGATCCGTAGAAGGAGACCTCATCGAATGCCCCTGGCACGGATGGAAGTTTCATATCAAAACCGGGGTATGTCAAAAAAATCCTAGCCCAAGCTGGAACGTGCCCTGTTATGAAGTACAGGTGGTTGATGGGATCATTCACGTCGCCCCACCGACCTCTGAGAATCGGCAATACTAGGATTTTGGAAAACTCAACTATCCTAAAAATATCGAGAGTGCCTGCAATTTGACCTGCCTGAAAATTGCGGACAAAAATTTCCATCCAACACGGGACGCGAGGCCCCTAGACTTACAGGTGGGTGCATCGGTGTGCGATTACGTGAGGAGAACTCCGTCGGCGGACCTTTCAACATCGCTCAGAGGAAATATTTTCTCCATCCTGTCAGATAAGGATGAAATTTGATCGCCATGAGGAAGTGGCGGCAAATTCTCAAACGGCATCAATTGTTGGGCTGCTAACGAGATCACTCGAATCGATCTTTCCTTGCTATCCACTCTCCAGGCATATTCCCGCTCGATCCACTCCACGGAACCCTTTTCCCGCACAATTTTACGGACCACATATTTATCCTCACCCTGAGCGGCTACCTGCCAATCTCCTTCACGAAACGGAATACCCTTGATTTTCAAATCATCCACTAATAACTGAACTGCTTCGTCCAGCGTATACCCCTGACGGGATCGGTGCTTTTTGACCAACTCCAACGCTTCCAACGCAAGCGGATCATCTGGAAGCTGATATCCAGTTGGCTGCACATAGCGATACAGCACAAAAAATCCTATGAGCAGGCAAACAACAAGAACATATCCCATGATTTTTTTAAATTGAGTCGACATGCCATTCATCCATTGGTGTGTTCTGAAAAAAATCTACCCGACGTCGTCCGCATTACTCCCTGGCCCTGACCAGAGATTTCCGATTATCTGGAAACCCGACTCCTATAGGTGTTATAACACACATGATTCCCACATGCCTCTCATGCATTCCTTTAAATTCCCTTCCAACAGCGGATCAGGCATCCCCAGCCGATTTTCCCTTTGCCGGGTCCTAATCATACCCCTCCCGCAGCACCTCTTTTAGGGCAAGGACCACATCATTATTATCACGCGGATGGCGAATGGCAAGCCGAATTGCCGGCTGAGTCATTCCAGAAAATGTCTGACAATCCCGAACCAGAATCCCCTTTCGGGCAAGTCGTGACACAAGGATGGCTGTGACACATCTCAAAGGTAACTCCACCATCACAAAATTCGCAGATGCGGGAATGACCCGTAGCCCAGGGACCGCGCGCAACCGGGTCATAAACCGTTGTCGTTCCTGCTGCATAAATTTCACACTTCGTTGCCGATACCGGGCGTCATTTACCGCCGCGACACCGGCCTCTTGGGCAAAATGGCTGACCGACCATGGAGGGAGCAGCCGACGGATCGTGGCGACCGTCTCCGGCGCCCCCACCAGGTACCCAAGGCGAATTCCTGGCATCCCGTAAAATTTCGTAAAGCTTCTGAGAATGAGCAACCGTCTGGCGTTCGCAATCTCCTTGATGAGGGAATGGGAGGGGCAAAAATCGATAAAGGTCTCATCAATCACCATCCAAAGTCCGGCTTGTTCAATTTGCCGGTACAGCGTTCGAAGGGATCGGGCTGTCACCACTCTTCCCGTCGGACTGTTCGGATTACAAAAGAACACGGCCGTAGATGATTTCAGCCCTCTGCGGGCGGTTTTCTGAGAACCAGAGCAGATTTCGTCCACGAGAAGCGAAAGCCGTTCCAGGGGAGGAGCATACTTTTCCGCAGAGGTTGCCAGGACATACCTACAGCGCGCACCCGCTATATGAAGAGACGCCTCATATTCCATAAACGTGGGACCTGCTACATACCCCTGTCGCAGGGAAAGAGCCCAAGGTAAAATCCGAATCAACTCGGCCGATCCGTTACCCAATACAATCGAGTCCGGTGATATTCCATGCTCTTTGGCCAGTCGCGTACGTAACCCGTCAGCAGAAGGATCGGGGTAATGCCCGCAAGCCGGTAGGGCTTGCTGCATGGCACTCAATACGGAGGCGGGTGGACCAAAGGGATTAATACTGGCACTGAAATCAAGAAAGGAGTCCACCGGTCGTCCGAGGGCCCTAGCGACCTGATGAACCTGCCCCCCGTGCACAACCGGCTTGATCACCACATCACCCAACCCATAAGCCCCACGAGCAGGATCCCATAGGCCAACCCCATGACTTGTAACGCGACAGGAATGAGAGACAGAGAACAGGGCGACATCGGATCACCTAATCGTGCGCGCGCTTCCGGCACCCCGCCATACATATTATTTCCCCCGAGTTGAACGCCAAGAGCTCCAGCCATCGCCGCTTCGGGCCACCCACTATTCGGACTGGGGTGATGCCGGGCATCTCTCCGACAGATTTGCCAGGCCGCAATGCCGGTACCCAATCGGATCGCCGCCGCCACACTCATGGCCACCGCCGTGAGCCGGGCCGGCACCCAGTTGGCCACATCATCGGCTCGTGCCGAGGCCCACCCAAAATCCCGATAGCGATCGGTACGATAGCCAACCATCGAGTCCAGCGTATTGATCGCCTTATACGCCATGGCACAGGCGGGATCTCCCAATGCGAGATAGAACAGCGGGGCCACGATGCCATCAGAGGTATTCTCCGAAACGGATTCCACCGTCGCCCGGACAACCTCTTCTTCTGAAAGACCACCCGTGTCCCGCCCGACTAAGCGGCCCACCTCAACCCGGGCCGAGACGAGTGCCCCTTTTTTTAATGCCCGGTAGACCCGCATGGCATGAGCCCACAAATCCCGACCGGCAAGGGTGGTGGAGCCCAGAACCACCCAAATCACCTGGCCGAACTGTTCATGAATCTGATCTGCCCAATCTATGATGCCCTGGGTCACAAAATAACTTCCAAGGGGAAGCCCCATGGCCAATCCCAAACCGGCCATTCTTTTCGCCAATGGGCTCAAGAGGCGCTCTAACGTCAGCCGTTCATACTCTTGAATCATGAATCCCATCAGGCGGACAGGATGAGGCAGCCACCGGGGATCGCCCGTCACCAGATCAAGAACGCACACCGCCAGGAATTGAAACCCCGTCAGGTCATTCGTCACGGCTAAGCCGGAGATTCTGGAACGGAAGGACCGGAGGCATTTCCGGTCAATTCTGCAAGACAGGTCTGGCAAAGGCAGTCATCATAGCGTTTGGCAATTTCGTCATATTGGGCATCGCTCACAGAGACATCTTTGCACCAACATCGGGAGAGGCCGCACTCAAAAGGCCGGCCGCAACGCCCGCATTGTTTAGGATAGGTTCGCGTCATGCTGAATCCGCCTCCCGCTCAGACAGAGGTTATTGATTATTCCACAGACCCTGAAAACACGAGAAGGACCGGACCCA